>JBMSXH010000211.1:0-5070 GCA_049425445.1 Phycisphaerales bacterium
AGGACAAGAAGAACACGCCCACGATGGGCGGGCTCTTCATCGTCGCGTCGATCCTGCTCGCGGTGCTGCTGCTCGGCGATCTGGGCAACCGCTACGTCCACGTCTCGATCGCGGTCCTGATCTGGCTGGCCGGCGTCGGCATGATCGACGACTGGCTGAAGCTGACGGCCGCGAAGCGGCAGCCCGGCGGGCGGCAGGGACTGCGGGCGTGGGAGAAGCTGCTCTTCCAGATCGGCATCGGCGTCGCGGCGGCGTTCGTGATCCACTCGGAGCTTCTCGCCACCGCGCCGGAGATGCTCACCCTCAACGTCCCGTTCCAGCGGACCTTCGAGCCCACCGCGGTCTCCGAGGCGCTCTATCGGGCTCCGCAGGTCTCCAACGGACTGGTTCCGCTTCCGTGGTGGGTGTTCATCCCGGCGGTCGTCCTCTGGATCTCGCTCTGCTCGAACGCGGTCAACATCACCGACGGGATGGACGGGCTCGCCGGCGGCACCATCGCGGCGGCGTCGATCGCGATGATGGTGCTCGCCTTCATCGCCGGCAGCGCCCGCTCGGCGTACTTCCTGCTGGTGCCGTACGTGCCCGGATCGGGCGAACTCATGGTGGTGGCGGGGGCGATGGCGGGGGCGACGCTCGGATTCCTCTGGTTCAACAGCCATCCGGCGAAGGTCTTCATGGGCGACACCGGCTCGCTGCCGCTCGGCGGACTGCTCGGCGTCATCACCGTCGCGATCCGGCAGGAGGCGATCTTCCTCCTGATCGGCCTCGTGTTCTTCGTCGAGATCGCGAGCGTGATCGTGCAGGTCGGCTGGTTCAAGTGGACCGGTGGAAAGCGGGTCTTCCGCTGCGCCCCGATCCACCATCACTTCCACATGGGCGGCTGGAGCGAGCAGCAGGTGGTGACGCGCTTCTGGCTGATCACGGTGGTCGCGACGATGATCGCGCTCGCCTCGATCAAGTTGCGCTGAGCCTTCGTTCGCCCTCGCGCGGGAGGCGCACCGCGTCCGGCGCGACGAGGCATCCCGTCCAGTGGAAGACGCCGCGCCCCGCCCCCTCGGCTTCCGCGGCCCGGCCGAGACGGTCGATCGCCTCGGCCATGTCCTCGCGAAGCGGCGCCTGGAAGGCGCAGGCCTCCCCGCTCATCGGATGCTCGAAGGCCAGATAGGTCGCGTGGAGCGCCTGCCGGGCGATCACGAGCCGACGCGGATCCTCGTCGGGATCTCGCGCCGAGGCGGGGAAGTCGCCGAGTTCCAGATGCCGACCTCCGTACATGTCGTCGCCGGCGATCGGCCATCCGCGATGCGAGCAGTGGACGCGAATCTGATGCGTGCGTCCGGTGCGCAGATCCAGCTCGAGCAGCGAGAACCCCGGCCAACTCGCGACGGTGCGGTAGATCGTCGCGGCGGGCTTGCCGAGCGAGTCGTAGCGGACCGCGTACTTCTCGCGCTGCGTGGGGTGCTTGCCGAGGGGAAGGTCGATGAGATCGGCCGCCGGCTCGGCGCGCCCGTGCACGAGGGCGAGATAGCGCTTCTGCACGCGACGCTGCTCGAACTGCTTGGCGAGGCGCCAGTGGGCGAGGTCGCTCTTGGCGACGACCATGACGCCGGAGGTGTGGCGGTCGAGCCGATGCACGATGCCGGGCCGGGCGTCCTCCTCGCCGACGGTGCTCAGCGAGCCGCCGGAATGCCGGAAGTGCCACGCGAGGGCGTTGACGAGCGTGCCGCGCTTGTTGCCGCGGGCCGGATGCACGATGAGGTCGGGCTGCTTGTCGAGCACGAGGAAGTGCTCGTCCTCGAAGAGGATCCGGATGGGGATCTCCTCGGCGAGCAGTTCCTTGGTCGGCGGCGGCGGCAGCACCGCGGCCACCTCGTCGCCGGCCTTGAGCTTCGTGCTCGCCTTGGCGACGCGTCCGTTGACGGTGACCACGCCTTCGCCGATCAGCCGCTGCAGGCCGGTGCGGCTGAGGAAGGGGATGCGATCGGTCAGGTAGAGGTCGAGCCGCTTCTCGACGCTGCCCCCGACCGTGAAGCGGGCGGTGATCGCCTCTTCGTCGACGTCGCCTTCGGCGAGCTGCTCGTGCAGCGAAAGCAGCACGTCGCGATCGACCTTGCCGCCCCGCGCGACCAGCGTCCCGCTCGAGGCGGTCGCCTCGGCGTCGCGGGGCCCGTCGCCGTCGAGGTCGCGGTCGGGTTCGTGCGGATCGACGGGTGCCGACTCGCCCGCGGTCATCCGCCGCCCGAGGTCTCGGCGGAGCCGGCGGGGGCGTCGGTGCTCGCGGCCGGCGTCTCCGTCTCGACGGCCGGTGCCGCCGGCGCCGGGGCCATCAGTTCGCGCAGCAGGTCGTCGGCGACCGAGGGCGCGAGCGGGGCGAGCGTTTCACGGGCCGGAAGCTCGGCCTGCTTCGGAATCGGCAGGGGATTGGCGAGATTCGGAAGGTCCTCGATCCGTCGATCGGCCCACACCACGACGTTGGGGAAGCGATCGCCCGCGACCTCGCGGCCCTTGCGAAGCGCCGTGCCGGTCGCCTCGAGATCGCCGCGGCTCTCCGCGATCGCGGCGCGGCCGAACCACGCGGCCATCAGCAGCGGCGCTCGATTGCCATCGGGATCGGGTCCCATCGCCTCGAGCGCGTCGATCGTCTTGCGATACGAGGCGTCCGCGGCATCGAGGAACTCGGCGCGACTCTCCGCGTCGAGGCGGTAGTCGGGCTGGTCGGCGGTGCGATCGAAGCGCACGCCGTTCTGAATCGAAGAGAGGTATCGATCACCGGCGGAGAGGTAGGCCATCGCGGCGACCGAGTCGATCGCGCCGTGCCGCACCGCGACCTCTTCGAGGCTCACCGGCAGCGTCGCGGCCGCGAGTTCCTCCCACGCCACGTCCCGAGCCTCGGCCTGCTTCTGCTGCCAGAGGTTCCAGGCCATCCAGCCCAGCAGCGCCAGCAGCACGACGAGCAGCCAGTTGAGTCCCTTGGTCTTGAGCCAGGTGACGAACTCCTCGTTGAGCCGGCTCTCGGTGAGATCCGTCTCCTTGATCTGGCTCAGGCGGTTGTCGCGGTCCATGGTCTGCACAACTCCTCGCGGCGCGCGGCGGCGACGGACCTCCGTCGGGGAACCGCACGCGGAATCGGGGAGTGTACGGACTCGGTCGCCCTACTTCAGCGCCTTGAGCGATTCGTTGGCCCGGGTCAGGCAGGCCTCGAAGTAGGCGGGGCTCCCCTCGGTTCGGGCGAAGGCGGGTGCCGTGGCGGCCATCAGGAGGCGTCGAATCGCCGCAAAGACGGCATGATCGGAGCCGTTGTCGAGCCCGCGGGCCTTGCGAGCGGCCGCGATCGCCCGCACCGGCGGGTGCCCGGCGATCCGCTCGGGTCGAGCCCAGTGCAGCCGCTCGAGGTAGACCGCATCCTCCACCCAGTGCCCGACCCTGACCTCCGCGAAGTCGACGAGGCAGACCTCGGAGGCCGGGCGATCGGACTCCCGGGTCATCGCGTTGCCGGGGTGCAGATCGCCATGGATCCACTCGAGCGGACGTCGAGCCGCCCAGTGTTCAAGGAGCGTCTCGAGGCGCGTCGCGACCGCACGGATCAGCGCGGTCCACGCCTTCGAGTTGGCGAGCCGCAGTTCCCGAACCTTCCCCCGCGATGCCGCGAGACGGGCCGACCAGTCGGGTTCCGCGGGCGGCGGATCGACGGGATGCCTCGAGGCGAGCGAGGCGAAGGCGGCCGCGGCGTCCGCGATCGGCGGCACGCACTCGGGCGACCACTCGAGAAGCAAGGGACCGTGCGGCAGGCGCTCCATCACCACCCACGCGAAGTCGTAGCCGCCGAGTTCCTCGCCGCCGGCGTAGAAGCGAGGCACGTGGGGATCGCCCTCGATCCCGAGTCGGGAGAGCCAGCGGAGTTCGCGCGGCGGCACCGGCAGCTTCACGACCACGTCGCTCGAACGATCCGCGACATCCTTCCACACGCTGCCGCCGGTCGCGGCGCCGCCGCGTTGCCAGTCGGTTCGGAACCACCCGATCGACTCGAGGCGATCCTTGCACGCGGCTCGCAGGACCGGTTCGAGCGCGGCGGCGAGATCCTGGGATGGCGCCATCTCCGAATCGCCGGCGATCGGTTCGGGCATCGCGAACCAGCCTCCGAGGGATCCGGGCGTTCCCGGGCGAACGAGCCACGAGATCCGCCCCGCGAGACCCGAGTGTAGACCGCGGCGAGGCCCGCCGATCGCTACGCTCGCGAAATGAACGCACGCCTGATCGCCATCGATCTCGACGGCACGCTCTTCGCGCCGGGCGGCACGGTGTCGGCGGCGAACGTGCGGGCGATCGAGGCGGCCCGCACCGCAGGGCATCGAGTGGTGATCGCGACGGGCCGATCGTGGCTCGAGAGCCGCGAGGCCCGCGAGGCGCTCGCCAAGTCCTTCGGCGAAGGCGATGTGCTGATCGGCGCGGGCGGTGCGGTGCTCTCGGACTTTCGATCGGGCCGGACGCTCGAGCGGCGGACGCTCGACGTCGAACTGTCCACGGCGGTGGCTCGCTGCATGCTGGATCACGGGCATCCCGCGCAACTGCTGCAGGATCCCGATCCGACGGATCTCGACTATCTGCTCGTCGGAGAGGATCTCGATCCGACCGTCATGTGGTGGCTCGATCGCTACCGGCAGCGCACCCGTGCGTCGAAGGACGTTCCGGCGCCGGCGGAACTCGGTCACACCGTGCGGGTCGGCACGGTGCTCGCGGCGAGCCGGATCGGCGAGGTCGCGCGGCAGTTGCGGGAGGATCTCGGCGATCGCCTCGTGATGCACCACTGGCGTGCGGTCGCGCCGACGCCGGACCATCCCGATCCGCCGGAACTGGTCGAGGCGTTCGCGCCGCGGACGAGCAAGTGGACCCAGATCGAGCGGCTCTGCGCGAAGTGGGAGATCGATCCCGAGGACACGGTGGCGATCGGCGACGGACTCAACGATCTCGAGATGGTCGCTTCCGCCGGAGTCGGCATCGCGATGGGGAACGCCGATCCGCGGGTGGTCGCGGTGGCGAAGCGCACGACGGGCTCGAATCGCGACGACGGCGTCG
>JBMSXH010000212.1:0-5055 GCA_049425445.1 Phycisphaerales bacterium
TTCACGACCACGACCGAGCCGTCGGCGGCGGTGCCGACGAACGCCGCACTCGTCGCCGCGGCGGAGTAGGCCGCGAGACGCTTCGCAACCGACCGGCTCGTGGCCGGACATGCTCGTTCAGAATTCTTGACGCTGGACATCGTTCACTCCTCCTGACGATTGGGACCACTGACTGTGGAAACGTGCGGCGAAGGGCCACTTCGGCTTCCACACCTCGACTCGGCCGGGATCTCCCGACCCGCGGCACCGCCCGCTGCCGCCTCACCGTGAGGCGCCCGCAGCGGACCGCTTCCGAGCATGGAACACGGTTGCCCTCGTGGCGACTGCGGAGCGGCCGGAAGGCGCCTGCACAGGCGCCGATTCCCTGTGCAGGCGCGGCCGATGCCTGCTCGGCGGAGCGCTGCCCGGCGTGGGCGTCAACCGGGACCGGGCCGCGGTCGGCCGCGAGTTCCGCAGGACCGCGTCCGGAATCGCCGAAAGCCCCTCTGCTCCAGCCCATGGCCGATCCGCAGTACGACTTCCGACCGATCCTGACCGAACTCGACGGTGCCGCGGCCGACCTGCGGCGATCGCTTCGAGCCGCGATCGAGCACGTGCTGCCTGAGGGCGTCGCGCTCAGCAGCCGATCCTGTGCGGAGGCGCTCGGTCTCGACAAGACCCTCGGCTGGGCGTGCATGCGGCTCGCGATGGTCGCCGACGTCTCCGCCACGCTGGGGTCGCTCCCGGGAAGGCCCGGTTGGTCGAAGGTGCTTCGTGGCCTGCGTCGGGCGCGATGCCCGAGCCCGATGATCGAGGCGGCCGAAGCCGCGTTCGACGCGATCTATGAACGGATGACCTCGCGGGGGCTCGACCGCGACACGATCCGGTCGATCGCCGCGGGACGGCTCGACAGTCGCGGTCAGGCCGACAAGGAGGCGGTGCTTCGGCGAAAGCAGTACGAATCGGCCCGCCTGATCTGGGGCGTCTCACGCGAGGCGTCGGTCTCGGCGTATCTCGTGGCGCCGTCGCGCGACGACGTCTCGCAGGTCGATGCGGTGCAGATCGATCTCTCCCACGATCTGCAACGCCATCGGTTGGGGCCGCCGTGGAACGTCTACGCAGCGGTCTACTCCGTGGCGAACGTCGGGCAGGCATCCACGGTGAACCGCGGTGAACCGCTCGATCCGAACTCGGGCTGCCCGCTGATGTCGGAGTTCACCTCGAGCGGCGCGTTCGGATCGGAACTGCTCGGCAGCATGTCGGGTCCGCGATGGATCTGCGACTTCGCGGACCGGGCACCGGCGCGACAAGGACCGCTCGAGGCGGCTTTCGGCGAGGTGTCGCGCCGGATCGGGCCTCGATGGCAGGAGGGCGACGCACCGCCGATTTCGCTGGGCAGGCCGGTGGGCGTTCCGACCGCGATCACGGTCTTCGACGTGATGCTCCACCGCGAGATCGCGCTGGCGACCCAGCCCTTCGCGGCGCTCTACGCCACGATCACCCATGACCCGCACCGGCACCAGTGGCCCGATCGCACGCGCCTGCCGATGGCGACCGAGACCGAGGTCGTGGATCGGCCCGCGTTGCCGGATTCCCTGCGAACCCTCTCGGCGAAGTACCGGAAGATGCTCGCCGTGGGCGCGGCGGCACTGGGGGCCGACGTGGGCGACTTCGTGATCCACCGAACCGTGATGCTGCACCAGCCGATCCCGACGACCATGGTCGTGCGGTTCAACCTGGCCGCGCCGCCGAAGCGCTGAGAGTGCCGCGCTGAGAGCGCCACGGTTCGGCGCCGCGTCCCAGCGACTCGCGTCGATCAGATCAGGACTTCCGAGCCCGGGTCGATCCGATCGGGAAGCGGTCGCGTCGCGAGATCCGCCGCGCAGAGGGCGGTGCGCGGCTCGATCTCGATCTTCGCGGCGGCGTGGCCGTCGGCATGCCGCGCGACCTTCACCCCGCGGGCCTCGAGCCACGAGGCGGCGCGGTCGGACTGGGCCTGGCGGCTCGACTCGGCGGAGTCTTCGCCCGAGGCGTTCTTGATCGGCGCGAACTCCTCGAGCCGCGAGGTCTCCATGACGAGGGCCCGCTTCGCAAGCGGCATCGCGTCGAAGACGAAGGTCTCGAACTTGATCGCGTTGGGTTCCGCCGGCGAGGCGACCTTCCCGCTCGCGAGATCGAGATGCGGGACCTTCTTGATCGCCCGGTGGTAGGGCAGTCCGATCGCCGAGCCCTCCTCGGTCAGGCGCGTTGCGAACTCGACCGAGATCGCATGCACCGCGATGTTGCCGGCGCGGAACTTCAGCCGGCCCTGCGGATCGGTCGCCTCGGCGAGTTCGGCCGGGAGGTCGCTGTACTCGACGACCGCGGTGCGCCCGCCGCGCTGGCAGAAGACGCCGACCTTCTCGCCGGCGTGGCGCTTGGGAACCATCTTGCCGGACATCTCGCCCGAACTGCGCGGGTCGGCGGCATGGAAGCCCAGGAAGAGCGGATCGAGGATCCGCACGAGCGGGTTGTCGACCTGGAAGTAGCTGATCTGCTCGATGCCCCGGGCCGCCATCTCCTCGAGGGCACCGCTGCGACGCAGCGCCCGCAGCGAACCGCCGTGGCCGTCGGGGCTCAGGCAGAGCGCCTCGCGCGATTCGAGCAGCACGCGGCCCTCGAAGTCGACCGAAGGCATCGTGCCCTGCACGAGGAAGGAGACCTGTCCGGGCGCGAGCCCGAACCAGTTGTTGTCGCGGAAGAACGACTGCGTGTCGGCGTCGTTCGCGGGACTCGTCATCACGTACCACGGGATCGGCTCGCTCGGCGCGAAGCGGTCCTGGGTGGCGAGGATCTGCTCGGCGAAGACCCGGAAGAGCGGCTTGCCCGCGATGACCGTCGCCGGAAACGTGCCCTTGGGGCCGTTCCATCCGAGCCGCGTGCCTTGCCCGCCCGCCACGGTGAAGGCCGCGACCTTGCCCTCGCGAAGAAGGTTCTCCCCGGCGGCGCGGCGGTCGAGCGCCGCGGGGTCGGAGGCATCGACGGTCTCGGGTGGAAGCAGTTCGGCCGAGTCGACCCCGGCGTGGCCGTCGCCCGAGGCGAGCCGGGCGAGCAGCGGCAGGTCGAGTTCGGCGAGCTGCTCGAGGAGCCGCTCTCGCGCGTCGGCGTCGAGCTGCTCGCACCATCGCACGAGATGCGACTGCCCGGCGGCATCGAGAAGGGGGGCAAGGCCAGCGAGGCGGTCTTCGGTGCCGGTCGAGTGCATGGGGCTTCGCTCGGGAGTCGGAAGGGGAAGCAGGCGGAAGGAGCCGCAAGGCCGCGTCCCTGCGGAGACGATCCTTCGGCAGATGGCCGCCCGCCGGTCCAACCTCCGAGGCGGGTTGGCGAACGGCTTCAGCCCGCCGGCATCTCGGGCTCGGTCCAGCCCTCGGGGCGGTGCCGCACGATCTTGCCGCTCTGCAGGTAGATCACCTGCTCGCAGATGTTCGTGCAGTGGTCGGCGATCCGCTCGAGAGCCTTGGCGACCGCAAGCAGCCGGAAGGCGATCGCGACGGGAAGCTCGCCTGCCTCGACCCGCGTCCGCGCGTCTCGGAAGATCTCGCCTCGGAACTGGTCGACGGTGTCGTCGAAGCGGAGGACCTGGGTCGCCAGATCGACGTTGCCCGCCGAGAGCGCCCGGATCGCGTCTCGGAGCATGCCGACCACGCTGTTGGCCATGACCCGGATGGTGGCCGGTCCGGTCGCCTCGCCGGCGAGGACCGCCTCGGCGACGTTCACCGCGAGGTCGGCGATCCGCTCGAGCTCGTTGTTCACCTTGACGATGGTCAGGACCGAGCGGATCTCGTGTTCGCCATCGACCCGGTGGCGCAGCGCCGCGATGCACGCCCGCTCGATCTCCACGTCGACCCGGTCGATCTCGTCGTCGGAGGCGACGACGCTCTGGGCCTTGGTGAGGTCGGCGTCGAAGTACGCCTCGACGGCGCGGAGCACGACGTCGAGCACGCGGTCGCCCTGCTCCGCGATGTCCCGACGAAGTCGCTCGAGGCGTTCGGGCACGCTCGCGGAGGGCATGGGATCGGGCATGGGGCAGCTCCCGGCGTCGACCGCCCGGCTTCGGATTCGCTCGCGGAATCCTTTCGCCGAGCCCGTCTCGCCGTTTCGGGGCGAGTATAACCCTCGAGCGAAACGTCCCGGCGGCGATCGACGCGCGACGGAGCCATGGAAGGTCCACGGCCGCGCGAGCGAACGTCTCTTCGGCTCGGGCGCCGGCGACGGCGGAGCCCATGATCGAACTCGGCGTCAACATCGACCACGTGGCCACGGTGCGGCAGGCGCGGCGCACCTGGGAGCCCGATCCCGTGTGGGCCGCGGTCGAGGCGCACCTCGGCGGCGCCGACGGGATCACCGTGCATCTGCGCGAGGATCGTCGGCACATCCAGGACGAGGACGTCCGGCGGCTTTCCGAACTCGTCCACATCAAGCTCAACCTCGAGATGGCCGCGACCGACGCGATGGTCGCGTTCGCCCGGAGCATCCGTCCCCAGATGGCGATGCTCGTGCCCGAGGGGCGGCAGGAAGTGACCACCGAGGGCGGCCTCGACGTCGCGGGCCAGCTGCCGCGGATGCGGGAGGTGGTTGCCGCGCTCAAGGAGGCCGGGATTCTCGCGAGCGCCTTCATCGATGCGGAGCCCGGCCAGGTCGAGGCCGCGGCGAAGGCGGGCTTCTCGGTCTGCGAGATCCACACCGGACCCTACGCGCACGCCTTCCACGCCGAGGGCCGCGACGTCGATCGCCCGGGGGTGCGGGCAGAGCTTCGCCGGATCGCCGAGGCAGGCGAGGCGATCCGCGCCGCGGGCATGCGCTTCAACGCCGGGCATGCCCTCAACTACTTCAATGTGCAGCCGGTGGCGGCGCTGTCGGGCGTGCGCGAACTCCACATCGGACACTCGATCGTGAGCCGCGCGGTCTTCGTCGGCATGCGAAGCGCCGTCGCCGAGATGAAGCGGCTCGTGCGGGAGGCTGCGGCGGGCGGTCCGTCGCGGTTCGGTCCCGACGGCCACGCAGGGGACTCCACGGAGGGACGACCTTGATCGAGAC
>JBMSXH010000213.1:0-5051 GCA_049425445.1 Phycisphaerales bacterium
TCGCGGCCTTGAGCAGTTCCGTCGTGACGAGTTCGCCATCCGGCACGAGGCCCGCAATGGTCAGCAGCAGCACGGTGAGCGAGCCGATCGCGAACGCGAGCGGACCGAGTTTCGGGATCAGCATGGTGTCGAAGGTGACGAAGGTCACCATGAGCAGCACGATGAACCGCAACGCCCAGCGGTTCTCGCTGATCGACCAGAGGGGAAGGGTGGTGCCGACCGTGAGCATCGCGAACAGTCCGAACGCCACGCCGAGCTTGACGGTGCTGTGACGGTCGCGCCGGTAGGTGAAGAGCGGGATGTACGCCGCGATGCCGAGGCCTGGAAGTTCGAAGAGCAGGACGAGGAACGCGGTCAGGCACACGCCGAGAGCGATCCGTGTGGCGGCTTCGGCTCGTCCAGGGAACGGTCGAAGTTCCGCCCGCAGCCATGCCGACGCGAGGGCGAGCGATCCGGCCGGGCGCTCAGGCATCGCCGCCGGCGTTCGTCGGCGCGATCGCGACGGTGGCGCTCGCCCCCATGCGGAAGAGTTCCGGATCTCCGTCCTCGATCCGCAGGCGAACCGGGAATCGTTGCGCCACCCGCACCCAGTCGAGCTTGCGGCGGATGACCGGGATGCCCTGGAAGACCAACTCGTCGGAAGGCCGGACCGCGACGCCGATCGACTCGACGATGCCTCGCCATCGTCGGTCGGGCGCCGTCATCACCACGATCTCCGCGCGGTCGCCGGGACGGATCCACCGAAGTTCGCCCTCCAGAAAGAGCGCGTCCACGAACCACGTGTCGGCGGCGACCAGTTGAAAGACCTCGAGTCCCGGCATCGCGAAGGCTCCCTCCGCGAGGTCGAGACTGATCACCGTTCCGGCGACCGGGGCCCGCACGTCGCAATGGCTTCGTTCCAAGCGGGCGAGCTCGATCGCGACCTCGAAGCCGGCTCGTTGGGCACGAAGCTCCTCCACTTCGCTCTGCGCCGCGGCCGCCGCGGCGGCGCGGGCCTTGGCGGCGACGACCATCGCCTCGGCGGTCGCGAGGGCGGTGCGGGCCTCGTCGAGCAGTTCCTCGGTCGAGAAGCCCCTCGCGGTCACCGGCTCGAGCCGCTCGACGGTGACCCGTCGATTCGCCGCCTGCGCGATCGCGGCCGCGACATCGGCCTCCGCCGCCTCCGCCACCAGCCGAAGCTGGACTTCGCGCAGCGCCTCGAGGCGGATCTGGGCATCGAGGGCAGCCAAGGCGGCTTCCGCTTCGCGCAACGCGAGATCGAAGCCCGTGGGATCGATCTCGAAGAGCAGTTGCCCGGCTTCCACCCGATCGCCCTGTCGCACGTGAAGCGCGACGATCGGCCCGCCGACCTGCGGAGCGATGCCCACGGTGTCGGCGTTCACGACGGCGGTGTCGGAGTTGGGGTGCCGCTGGTTGAACCGCCATGCTTCGGCGGCGATCAGGAACGCGCCGATGACCACCGCCGCGCCGACCACGGAGGCCGCGAAGGTCCGGATCCTCGCCGACGCGGGGCGATCGTCACGGGCCGCCGCGGATGCTGGAGACTTCGACTCTTCGGTGGATGCGGGCATCGGAATCGGTTCCGACGGGGCGTGGAGGGTCAGCGCAGCTCGAGAAGCATGAACCAGGCGATGCAGGAGAACAGGACCGTCGCGGCGAGATACACGAGCACCTTGGCGGGCATTCGCTCGTGCAGACCGATCGCGACGAGCGTGCCGCGAAGCACGATCATCCCGAGGAACCCGAGCCCGAAGGCGGGAAGCCAGGCGGGGATGTAGGCGCCGAAGAAGTCGTAGACGGGTTGGCCGATGGGCATGGCCGCGGCGAACGCGGCGGGGCCGGAACGTCTCGCGCGTCGACCTCTGTTCGCCGACTCGTTGCGATCGCCAGAAGCGTTCCGTAGCATCGGACGAGCATCGTACGGCGGACGGTCGTCGTGCGAGATGCGCCTGCGAGATCGACCGCCCGTGCGAGTTCGCGTCAGCCCGCTCCCATCCGTTCGGTCGTGCACCGTGGTGCTTGGCGCATCGGTCCTCGGGGCTTGGGGGTGTCGAACGAGTACCCCGTTCGAGGATCTGGCGCCGCCCTCGCCCGATCGCCCGTGGCTCTCGAGCGGCGAGGCGGCCTTGGCGCCGACGCTCGAGTCGATCGCGACCGGCGAGTTGGCGCCGCGGCCGGAGCACCGCGACGCGGCGCGATCCGGCGAAGGCCTTCCCTGGCTGGGTGAACCGCCGCCGATCGATCCCGATCGTCGCTACGGCCTCGCGGAGCTCATCGATCTCGCCCAACGCACCAATCCGGGCACCCGCGTCGCGTGGGAACGGGCCCGCGAGGCGGCGATCGCCATCGGTCTCGTCGAGGGCGCGTACGAGCCGATGCTCGCGGCCTCGCTGATGGCCGGCTACGAGCGGGCGGTCTTCCCGATTCCCGAGGTTCCGCCGCTGATCGACTCGAACTCGTTCTCGGCGGAGACCGCCGATCTCGTGCCGGGCCTCGAGCTGACGTGGCTGCTCTACGACTTCGGGCGTCGCGAGGCCGCGGAGTCCCTGGCGAAGTCCCGCGCCGTGTTCGCCGACGCCGAGTTCAACCTCGCGCACTCGGAGATCGCCTATGCGGTCACCGTCGCGTACCACGCCAAGGTCACGTCGATCGAGCGGGTCTCGACCGCAGAGGTCTCGGCCGCCGCCGCCGAGAAGCTCGAAGCGGCGGTCCGGAGCCTTCGCGAGCACGGCCTCGCGACCGACACGCAACTCCTTGCCGCGGTCCGTGGCCGCGTGCAGGCGCAGTTCGAGGTCGAGACCGCGCGGGCTGCGGTGTCGACGACAGGGATCGACCTGCTCGAGGCGATCGGACTCGCGCCGGACACCCGGCTCGAGATCGAGTTCGCGAACGAGGAACTCCTTCCGGAACTCGCGCCGCGCGTGGAGACCCTCGTCGCCGAAGCGATCGGCCGGCGTCAGGATCTCGCCGCCAGCGTGGCGAAGTACCAGGCGACCCAGGCGGAACTGCGACTCGCGCGGGCAGGACGCAATCCGACGGTGACCGCCGGTGCGAACGTCTCGATCCCGCTTGTCGGGTTCGACGTGGATGGAACGGGATGGGAGAGCGTGGCGGAGCCGTGGTACGGCGCGTGGGTCGGCATCAGTGTGCCGCTGCTCGATGGCGAGATCACCGATACCCGCGTTCGCATGGCGCTCGCGAGCGTCGCGGCGGCGAGTGCGGAGATCGCGGTCGCCCGCGATCGAGCCGTCCGAGAGGTCTGGCGCGCGTACAACGACCTCGCGACGGCGCTGCGGCAGCGCTCGGTCATCAAGTCGCTGCTTGCGGCGAGCGAGGCGAACTTCGAGTCCGCGATGGCCTCCTTCGACGAAGGCCTCGCGACGTTCGTCGAGGTCGACGAGGCCCGCCGTGGGCTCGCGGACTCTCGGCTGGTCGATCAGGACTCCCGTGCGGCGATCAGGATCGCCGCGGCGAACCTCGCCATGGCGACCGGCCGGCTTGCGCCACCCACGCCCCGCGAGTCGCCGCCGGCACCGCCGAGGTGATCCTCCGCGACGAGCCGCGATCGATCTCTACACTTCGGGAATGTCTCGCGCGATCGATGGATCATCGCCTCGCCTCGACGACCTCGTCTTCGTCGGGTTCAACCGCCGCGTCGTCGCCCTCGACCGCTACTCGGGCGAGATCCGCTGGGACTGGAAGGCCTCCAAGGGAGGCGGCTTCGTCTCGATCCTCATCGACGGCGATCGGCTGATCGTGAACTGCCAGGGCTACACGTGGTGCCTCGACCCGCTCTCCGGAGAAGAGGTCTGGTTCCAGCCGTTGAAGGGCTACGGCACGGGCATCGCGGGGCTGGCGTCGCTTCGCGGCGGAAGTTCCTCGATCGACGTCTCGGCCGCCGCGAGCCACCATGCCGCCGCCGAGGCTGCCGCGAGCGGTGGGACGGCGGGAGCGGCGAGTTGAGTCGCGATGGCACGGATCCGGCCGCCTCGCCCTCGAGCCACCCCCACTCGGGATTCGCCTCGCTGCTGGTCACGCAGTTCTTTGGCGCGGCCAACGACAACATCCTGAAGGGCGTGCTCGGATTCGCGGTGGCGGCGGGCGGGATCTGGTCCGATTCGCTCGGCGACGGCGGTCAGGGTTGGGTGGGGTTGTGCCTCACGCTTCCGTTCATCCTCTTCAGCGGCTGGGCTGGTCAGATCGCCGATCGCACGAGCAAGCGCGACCTCACCGTGGGGCTCAAGGTGGCCGAGGTGGCGGTGGTGGCGGTCGCGGGGCTTGCGCTCTTCGTCGGAAGCGTGGGGCTCGCGGTGTTCGCGATGGTGCTCATGGCGACCCAGAGCGCATTCTTCGGGCCGGCGAAGTACGGCGTGATTCCCGAACTGGTGCAGCCCTCTCGCCTCAGCGGCGCCAACGGCACCATCAACCTGTTCACGAACCTTGCGATCATCGCCGGCACGATCGTGGCGGGTCCGGTGTACGACGCGTATGCCCCGGCCGATGGCGCCGGCTCCGGCGCCGCGTGGCTTCCGGGGGCGGCGCTGATCGCGGTCGCGATCGCCGGCGTGGTCGCGAGTCTTGGGATTCCGAAGTTGCCATCCGCGAGCCCGGGGCTCCGCTTCGACTGGAATCCGATCGGCACCTACTGGCGTTCGCTTCGCGAGATGGCGCGCGGCCCGCTGCTCGCCGTCACGCTCGCCTGGAGCTTCTTCTACCTCCTGGGCATGCTCGTGCTGCTGATCCTCCCCGACTACAAGGACCTGCTCGGGACGAGTGCGGCGGTCGCCGCCAATCTGCTGGGCGTCGTCGCCATCGCCATCGGAGTCGGGAGCATGATCGCCGGACTGGCTTCGGGCTCGCGAGTTCGGCCTGGGCTCGCGCCATTCGGGGCCCTCGGCATGGCGATCTCGATGGTGGCGCTCGCGTTCGCACCTCGCGATGCGATCACGGTGGGTCTGCTGCTCGTTCCGATGGGCATCGCCGCGGGCTTCTACATCGTGCCGCTCCAGACGATGCTGCAGAAGTTCTCGCCCGACGAGTCTCGCGGTCGC
>JBMSXH010000214.1:0-5042 GCA_049425445.1 Phycisphaerales bacterium
CGCCCCACATCTCCAGATGCACGTAGCGCTCGATGTCGCGACCGAAGTGCGCATACGTCGCGCCGCTCGCCCGCGTCGCCTTGGGCTGACCGAGCACGTGCAGGACGAGATCGATCACATGCACGCCAAGATCGATGAGCGGACCGCCGCCGGACTTCGATCGATCGGTGAACCAGCCGCCGAGACCGGGAATGCCGCGCCGACGATGCAGCGAGGCGCGAGCCTGATACACCGTGCCGAGGCGACCCGACGCGACGATCGACCTCACCGCGTGGGCGACCGGCGTCGAGCGGCACACCAGGCCGATCTGCAGCACGCGCCCGCTCGAACGCTCCGCCGCCGCGAGCGCGTCGCACTCCTTGGCGTTCATGCCCGCAGGCTTCTCGAGCAGCACGTGGAAGCCGGCGGCAAGCGCCTGCTCGGCGATCGGGCGGTGGGTGACGTTGGGCGTGGCGATCGCGATCGCGTCGAGGGAACGATCCCCCAGCATCGACTCGAGATCCGGAGCGACCTGGCAGCCGGGCTGCGACGCGGCCAACTTCCCGGCGCGGGTCCGATCCGAATCGACGATCGCGGCGAGCGTCCAACCGGCGCGCCGCGCAGCATCCGCGTGCACCTCGCCGATGCCGCCCGCCCCCACGAGGCCAAGGCGCGGCGATCCGGAGGCGGGTGCGGGAGTCGGTTCGGACATGGATTCGGTTCCGCTCGGTGAGGGGAGGAAGGGACGCGGGGATCGTCCGCCGAAGCGGCAGGAAGGCGAAGATAGGACCACCGGTCCACCCGCACAACGGCGGGCGCACCGCGATCCGCCCCGCACGAGTCCAAGGAGCACGCGAGCCGATGATCTCCACCCGGCCAGACGTGGCCGCGCGGAACGTCCCGTCGCATGGCCTCGACCAACTTGAACATGGGCAATCGATCCGCGGACGTCCTCGTCGTCGGTGCCGGCATCGTCGGGCTCTGCGCGGCGCACGACCTCTGCGAGCGCGGCCTCGGCGTGCTCGTCGTCGATCGAGAGCGGCCCGCCGAAGGCGCTTCGTGCGGAAATGCGGGGCTGGTGAGCTACGGGCATCCGCCGCTCACGCGTCCCGGAGTCTCCTGGCGAGGACTCCGCTGGATGTTCGATCGCACGAGTCCGCTGCTCGTTCGCCCGCGCCTCAAGGGCGACTTCCTTCGCTGGATGTGGTCGTTCCACCGCCACTGCACGCAAGGCCACTTCGATCGCTGCATGGATGTGCTGGCGATGCTCGGCCGCGCGAGCCTCGATCGGTTCGACGCGATCGTCGCCGCGGCTGGCGACTGCGGCTACCGAGCCGAAGGCTGGCTCGACGTCTTCGCGACGTCGCAGGCGATGCAGGCCTCCGGCTCCGAAGCCTCGATCCTCGATCGGCTCGGCTATCCATCCGAGCCTTGGGATGGTGCAGCGCTGCGGCGGCGCGAGCCGGCCTACCGCGACGAACTCGCCGGCGCCCGCCACTACGCCCTCGCCGCGACGCTCGATCCGCGGCGCCTGGTGTCCGGGCTGGTGCGGCACCTCGAATCGCGCGGCGTCGAATTCCGCTTCGGAGGCGAGGTGGAGTCGCTCCTGGCTTCGGACGACACGATCGTCGGCGTCCGCCTCGAGGGTGGCGAGGAACTTCACGCCGCGACGACCGTGATCGCCGCCGGCACCTGGTCGGACCGGTTGGCGGCGCTCGTCGGCCTTCGGCTGCCGATGCAAGGCGCGCGCGGCTATCACGTCGAGTTCGAGGGCGTCGATCCGCTGCCCGCGATCGGCGCGGTGCTGCACGAGACCTTCGTCGCCGTGACGTCGTTCCACGGCCGACTTCGGCTCGCGGGGACGCTTGAACTCGGTTCGCTCGACACGCCGTGGATGCGCGAACGGCTCGAGCAACTGCCGATCGGCGCCTCGCGCTATCTCCGCTCGCTCGAGGGCGCATCGCGCGTCGCGGAGTGGGCGGGCTATCGCCCCTGCCTCGCCGACGGAATGCCTGCGATCGGATTCGCGCCACGACGACGCGGGCTGCTCGTCGCGACCGGGCACGCGATGATGGGCGTCACGCTCGGCCCGGCGACCGGACGACTCGTCGCGGATCTCGTCACGACCGGACGAAGCGAGCTCGACTCGCCGATGCTCGCGCCGGGCCGATTCGTCTGATCGTCGCGTGCCTCGTCACGCCGGCTCGAGCGGCCAGAGCCACGCGGCACCGCGCACGCCGCTCGAATCGCCGTGCCGCGGCTTCAGGATCGCGGTATCGAAGCTGTCGCTGAAGACCTCGCGGGCCAACGCCTCGGGCAACCGCTCGTAGAGGATCGACAGGTTGCCGACGCCGCCGCCGAGCACGATCGCATCCGGGTCGAGGATGTCGCACACGCTTGCGAGTCCGCGGGCCAGCCGATCCACAAGCCGTTCGAGCGCGGCCATCGCTTCGCGGTCGCCAGCAGCGGCCGCCTCCGCGATCGCGGGCAATCGCCAGTCCCGGCCCGTGAGCGCGAGGTGCTCGCGCTCGACGGCGGGCCCGGCGATCCAGCGCTCGAGACAGTCGATGTTGCCGCAGTAGCAGGTCCGCGGCGCCTCCCGAAGATCCTCCTCGCCCCGTCGCGGAAGCGCGGTGTGCCCCCACTCGCCCCCGATGCCGTTGCGTCCACGCAGAACCTTGCCGTCGACGACCACGCCTCCGCCCACCCCGGTCCCGAGGATCACGCCGAACACGACGCCGACGCCCGCCGCCGCGCCGTCGCTCGCTTCCGAGAGCGCGAAGCAGTTGGCATCGTTCTCCGCCCGCACCGGCCGCGCGATCGCCTTCGAGAGATCCTCGAGGATCGGCTGGCCATTGAGGCACTCGCTGTTGGAGTTCCGCTGCATGCCCGTCCGCGGCGAGATCGAGCCGGGAAAGCCCATTCCGACCGGCAGGCGTTCGCCTGCGGCCTCGTCGGCCCGGAAGACGACCGACGCGATCGCGTCGATGGCTCGGCGGTAGTCGTCCCGGGGGGTCGGCGTCCGTTCGCGCCAGACGATCGAGCCGTCGCGCGCGAGGAGGGCCGCCTCGATCTTCGTGCCGCCGAGATCGACGCCGAGCCGCAGGCCGTGGGAGGAGTGAGCGAAGTCGGGTGGAGTCATCGAAGCGAAAAGGCCGGTTCAGGCCGCCGCGGGTCACGCCGACGAGCGACGGGGCGGCGATGCTACATTCGCGCCATGCCTCGATCGCCCCGCGCCGCCACCGCTCGAACCCGATCCGCCGCTCGTCCCCGCGCCGTCGTCGCGGAGGATCTGCTCGAACTCGTCGGCGTCTCCGACCCGCAGATTTCCCCGGACGGCAGCCGCATCCTCTTCACGCGAAGCCGCGTCGCCGGCAATCGGACCCTGCGGGATCTCTGGATCGTCGAGGCGGATGGTCGAACCGACGCGAAGGCGATCACCACGGGCGGGCAGGATCGCCACGGACGCTGGTCGCCCGACGGCCGACGCATCGCGTTCATTCGCGGCGGCGATCCGAAGGCCGGCCGACCCCAGATCGCGATCCTCGACCTCGCCGGCGGCGAAGCGACGCTTGCCACCGATCTGCCGGAGGGCACGCTGCGCGATCTGCAGTGGTCGCCGGATGGCCGCGGCATCGCGTTCGCCTTCCGACCCCTCGGCGAGGAGCGCACCCGAGCCGCGAAGGAGCACCGCGAACGCGAGGGGCTCTCCGATCCGCCGCGGATCGTCGAGGACGCCTGGTATCGACTCGACGGCGACGGCTACTTCCTCGGCGATCGATTCCGGCTCGACTGGCTCGATCTCGATTCGTCGCGGGTGCGGACGCTCTTCGATCGCGATCGCATCGGCGAGTTCGCCTACGACCTCTCGCCGGACGGCCGTTCGATCGCGATCACCGCTCGAACCGCGGCGACGGCGGTGCTCGACTCCCACAAGACCGCCCTCCTCGTGCTCGACGTGGCCAGCGGGAAGGCGACTCGGGTCGCACACGCCCCCGCCGGCCCGAAGCACGCGGTCTGCTTCAGCCCCGACGGGCGGCACCTCGCGATCGCCGCCCGCACCGGAGACGACGGCCTCTACTCGCCGCGAAACCTCGGCCTGTGGGTGGGTCCGGTCAAGGGACGTGGCTGGCGCGACCTGATCGCAGGCACCGACTGGTGCCTGATGGCCTCGACCCTCTCCGACAGCCGCGACGCGAGCTTCGCCGCAACCCTGCGTTGGGCACCGGACGGCACGCGGATCCTCGCCAAGATCGGCTGGCACGGCTCGGGCCGCATCGCCGCGGTGCCGATCGACGGGTCGACGCCCCGGTTCCTCACCGAGGAGGGCGTCGAACTTTCGCTCGGCAACCTCTCGACCGACGGCCGACGCGCCGCGATCGCCTTCGGCGATGCCACCACGCCGGACGAGATCGCGATCGGCGAGGTCTCGCGCACGTCGATCCGCGCGAGCACGCTGACCGACTTCAATGCGCCGTTCCTCGCCTCCCGGACGATCGCCGCGCCGATCGAGCACTGGGTCGAGAGCACCGATGGCGTGAAGGTGCAGGTGTGGGAACTCCGACCGCCGGGCGTCTCGGACTCGAGCCGCACGCCGGCGATCCTCGAGGTCCACGGCGGGCCGCATGCGCAGTACGGCCTGACCTTCTTCCACGAGTTCCAGTGCCTCGCGGCCGCCGGATACACCGTCTTCTTCTCGAACCCGCGCGGAAGCAAGGGATACGGCGAGGCGTTCTGCAGCGCGATCCGTGGAACGTGGGGCGAGAAGGACTGGCAGGACGTCTCGGCGGTGCTCGACTTCATCCGCCGGCGCCGCAACGTCGATGCGAAGAAGGTCGGCATCATGGGCGGCAGCTACGGCGGCTACATGACCAACTGGGCGATCGCCCACGACCATTCGCTCCGCGCCGCGATCACCGATCGCTGCGTCAGCAACATGGTCTCGATGCAGGGCAACACCGACCACTACAGCAGGCCCGACCGCTACTGGGACGGCGCGCCATGGGATCGCCCGGAGGCCCTTTGGAAGTCGAGCCCGATCGCGCACTTCAAGGGGGTGCGCA
>JBMSXH010000215.1:0-5026 GCA_049425445.1 Phycisphaerales bacterium
CAGCCACGGAAGCGCAGCACGAAGGCGTGATGCGGCGGGCCATCGGTTCGTCGGTGTGCGTCGGCAGGCATGGCGGTTCCGGTGGGAACTGGGGTTCGATCAGCGCTCGAAGCACTGTGCGGGTGCGGGTGGCGCGGCGGCGCCGGCGAACGAGGCGATGCCGTCCTCGAAGGCGGTTCTGACAAGCACGACGCCCTCGCGTCCGGCGACGAGCGTCCACTCCCCGCTGCCGCGGTTGAGGCGGAGCGGGCCGTCCGGACCGACGGGCACCAGCGTGCCGGAGGCGGCGGCGGGAGCGAGCCCCTCGATCGACTGCCGCCACCAGCGATCCTCGATCTCGGCGAGTCGACGGGCATCCGGTGCCTCCGCGATCGCAAGCAGCGCCAGTCGACGCGGGTCGGCGAGCGCCTGGCGGCCGTCGCAGGAGCGCTCGAGGAAGTCGATGCCACGGGGGCCGATGCGGGAGGCGGCGAGATCGTCGAGCCAGGTGCTCGCGGCGGACTCGGACGGTCCGGGCATCGCGGCGAAGGTGCGCCAGAGCATGCGGAGGAACGCGAGCTGCAGCATCGGATCGTCCTCCTTCGCCCGCGTGGCGGACTCGATCAGTCCAAGCAGGGTCGATCGGATGGACTGCGGATCGGCGGTCTCGAGCCGGGGGATCCACTCGCCGAGCAGCCGCGACGGCATCGTCTCGACGGTCTGGCCGGATGGTTGAGCGGGGACGTTGGGGCGAGGCATCAGCCGATTGGGCGGAGCCGCGAGCTCGGCCTCGTTGGTGATCGAGAAGTCGAACGCGCCCTGACCTCCCTCGCGTCGATACACGAAGCCGCCGTTGGAGAGCGGCGTGCGGAAGAGCGATCCGTAGCCGCTGTCGTACAGACGATCGATCGTCGCTTCGCGAAGGCTTTCCGCGTCGCCGGGAAGATCCGCGAGTCGCTCGACGTAGGCCCGATGCTGCGCGACCGCATCGCGATGCGGGCTTGCCGGGAAGCGGGCGAGATGGTCGGCCAACGCGGCGACGACGGCTCGAGCGTCGCCTCGGGCCTCGGGATGCCAGCCTCCGTCTCCGCTTGCGGCGCGGATCGAACGCGAGGCGATCTCGCGCCAGTGTCGGATCGCGGCGCCGGATCGCGCGGCTTCGAGGCCCTGCTCGTGGGCGTCGAGCACGCCTCGTGCAGCGAGCACCGCGCCGTGATCGGAGAGGAGCCGCTCGTACGCCGCGAGGAACCGCGACTCGTCGTCGGTCTCCGCGGCGAGCTCGGCCAGCAGGCGGTCCATCGCGTCGAGCGCCGCGATTCGGGACGCGATCGCGTCGCGTCGAGCCGCGAGGCGATCCAGGAGCGCCTCGGCGGCCGCGTCGCCTTCACCGCGGGCGGCGGAGATCGTCGCGAGCCTCTCGCGAGCGCTGCCCGAAAGCGCCTCGATCGCCTGAAGCGTCTCGCGGAGCGCGGGCTGCGTGGCGCCCGGATCGGGTGTCGCGATCGCAAGAGCCTGCCGATCGAGATCCGCGATCGCCTGCCGCATCGACTCGGCGATCCGTCGATCGATCGACTCGAGCCGCGCCGCGAGTTCGGACGCCTTCGCCGCCCGCAGCTCGGCGATGGGATCGCCATCGATCGTCGCGAGGCGCCGCAGGGCCGACTCGACTGCAACACGCTGTGCCGCGAGCGGCGAATCGTCACGGGCGGCAGCGGCGATCGATTCGGCCTCGGCGAGGGTCGCCTGCGCTTCGGCGAGTTCACGGGCGTAAGCCTCGACTGCCAGCGAAGCCTCGGCGACGAGTGCGTCGTAGCGGTCCCGCGCCGAGGGCAGCAGCGTGTCGTCGCGGCGGTTCGAGGCGGCGAGCTCCTCGAGCAGTTCGCGGGCCTGTTCGAACTCGCCGCCTTGCGCGAGGGCGGACGCCGCTTCGGCCGAGGAGAGCGCGGCCTGCTGTTCGAGCATCCGGACCGAGAGCCACGTGGCGCCGGCGACGAAGAGGACAGCGCCTCCTCCGCCGAGGAGCAGGCGCCGCCGGCGTCGACGCCGCTTCTCGTCGAGATCGCGCGCCCGAAGCGCCTCGAGCCGCGCGAGGATCCGGGCAGGGGGCGTGCGGGAGAGCCGTGCGAGCGACGAGGCGATCGGCTCCGCCTCGTCGAGCCCGCGGCCCGCGTCGAGGACGCGCTCGAGATCCGCGACGAGCTTCGCCGCCTCGAGATCGGCGGCGTCGGCGCGTCGCTGCGCGTCGAGCCATCGGAACGCCGACTCGATCGCGGCATCGTCCTCGCCGGTGCGGCGGGCGAGGTGTTTCCAGCGCGCCTCGAGCGACTCGAGGGCTTCTCGGTCCATCTCGGCGAACGCGACGCGGATCCGCTCGGCGAGTTCGTGCCGTTCCTGGCCTTCGGCGCGATCGGCGAGCCGTCGCCTGACCGCCTCGACCTCGGGACCGAGATGCTCGGGAAGCCGCGTCGCCCAACCGCGCGAGGCGATCACGGCTCGGATCTGCTCGATCTCGGCGAGATCGTCGCGCTCGTCGGCGCGGGCCAGGTTCGCCTTCAGGCCGCGCTCGACCGCCCGCTCGAGTTCGTCGGCTTCCCGCGCCAGGGCGGCGTTGCGGGGAAGCTTCGACCGCAGTCGATCGAGCACGGCCAGGCGCTCGAGCGGCGAGCTCGCCTCGATCGCGGACGTGCGATGGGCCGCAAGAAGCCCCTCCACCGAGGCGGCGTCGGCGTGCGCGACGTTGAGCCGCTCGATCGCACGGCGGTCGAGGCCGCGGTGAGGCGGAATCCGACCAAGCCACGCGCGGCTCGCGGTCTCCTCGGGAAGCGATGCCAGCAGCGCCTCGATCGCGATCCCGCGCTTGACGAGGTTGCCCGCGTCGAGCGAGTAGGCGACCGCCTCGGAGAGGAGCCCCTCGTCGAGCCATCGAAGAGACGTCTCGACCGCTTCGGCGACGCGTTCGATCTCCGCGGCGAGTCGTGCCGCGAGCGCGCCGTCGTCCTCGCCGAGTCGCCTGCGGCCCGCCGCGAGGCGCACCGCATCGACGACCTCCGGATCGAAGCCCCGGATCGCGATCGGAGCGCTCATGGCGAAGCCTCCGGCGAAGCGAACGGTCCGGAGAAGAGCGCCCAGGCCAAGGCGATGACCGCAAGGATCGCGACGGAGGCGACGATCAGCGCTCTCGACGAGCCCGAGGCGGGCTCGGCGAGCGTCACCTCGATCGGCCCCGACCAGGCGTGATCGGAATCCTCGAAGCGCTCCGGCTCGGCGGTGCCGACCTCCGGCACGTCGCGCGGCGCGGCGGGGCTCGCGAACGATCCGGCTCGCGCCGCGTCCGCGAGTTCGCCCGAGGAAGCAGACGGGCGTCCGGTCAGATCCAGGAGCGCGGCGCCGCCTGGAAGCGGCGTCTCCGCGATCGCGGCGGCGCGATCGTCGAGAAGGACGAGCGACACGTCGTCGCGGCGGCGCAGGCGATCGGCGAAGGTGAGCCGGTGCCGCTCCTCGGCCGGAAGCAGCGCGAGAATCTCGCCGAACATCGCGACCGCGTCGATCGATCCGGTCAGGCGCACCACGAGCGTCGCGCCCTCGAGTTGCCGCAGGCGCTCGACGACGTCGCCCGCCCAGCCCGCATCGCCGGCGGCCACGCTCCAGGCTTCGCACGAACGTGGCTGGATCGGCTCGAGCGAGACCGGCGGCGTCGGGATCGCCTTGACGTCGCCGGACCAGATCCGAAGCGGTCGCCACGCGGCGAGCAGTGCCGCCGGGTCGTGACGGCGTGCCGCGGCCTCGTCGAGGATCCAGTGGTGCGCGATGCGCGAGGGACCCGTCTCGTGCTCGACCGGGCTTGTCGAGGAGAGGATCGTGAAGACGCCTTCGACCGTCTCGAATCGCCGCAGGGCGATCGTCGGGCGGTCGTCGACGCCGACGCGATGGCCCGAGCAGGACACGGCGAGCCGCACGGCGCTCGCGGGCATGCCTGGCGATCGCACGACCGTGACGTAGCCAGGCCCTTCGCCGTCGACGCCGCCGCGGTCGCTCCACGCGTGCACGAGTTCGCCGATCACGCGGAGCCGCCCTGGTTCAAGGCGTGAGGCAGGGCTTCGCGCGGCAGTTCGACTCGGCAGTGCGGGCAGGCATGGCGTGCGCACGCGGTGCCGAGGGGATCGATCGCGCGGCCCGCGACATCGAAGCGGGTCGGCAGGAATCGAAGCGGCTCGCCGCCTCCGAGCACGGGATCCTCGGGAAGGCCGGGACTCTCGGCGATCGAACGCCGCGAGCTTGCCGCGAACTTCGCGTGGCAGGCAGGGCATCGGATCGACGGCCCGAACGTCTCAGCCTCGGGATCGGCCTCGTGCATCGGGAAGTGAGGTCTCCAACGCCGGCATCCGGCTCGCGTGCCTGCGACGCTTGCGTGGCGACGGGATCGCCCCGGCGCCGACACGATTCGCATCGCGAGCGTACCCGTTCGATCGAGCCTTCGCGCCGGTTCCTCGGCGCCGGCCTCACTCTCCCGGCACGAGGAGAAGCCGCCGATCGGGATCGTCGGGGGTCGTCTCCTCGAAGACTGCGAGCAGCGGATCGGGGAGCCCGTTGCGCCACGCTCCGTGAAGGTCGCGGTAGTGCGGACTCGACGGATCGCCGGACTGCCCGCCGGGGGTCTGCAGGATCGCCAGTTCCTCGCGCCCTGGGCTCACCACGAGGCGGGCACTCGCCCCGAAGCCGGGCGTCGCCACGCGGATCGCATCGGGATGACCCGGCTGCGGATGGGCCGGAATGTCGTAGCCACGCGAGAGAAGCGGCATGGCGATCGAGATGGGATGCCGCATGCGGATCTCGTTTCGCTCGCCCCACGTCGGGCAGCACTCCGGGCACGGCGGCGCGCCGTCGGCCTGCACGATGGGCGTCGGGCCGCGGCCACGCTCACGACCTCTCTCGGTTCCCGGCCGTCGGCCGCTTCGCGGCGCCTCGCGATCGGCCGCCACCGCCTCGCCGGCGAGTCGAAGTTCAGGCGCCGCGGCGGCTTCGCGGATCTGGGCGAGCAGGAAGTCGT
>JBMSXH010000216.1:0-5022 GCA_049425445.1 Phycisphaerales bacterium
GTCCCTGCCCCGAGGGCAAGCCAACCCGCCGGTCCCGCCGCCTCGCCCTCGGCGGTCTCCACCTCGAACCCGATCCCCTCGAGGATCGGCTCGAGTTCCGACACCGCGTAGACGCCCCAGTCGCCGTCGCGGCCATAGGTGTTGAAGAGCTCGAGCCGCTCGCGCGGCAGGAAGAGCGCGCACATCGCGGCGTAGGTGCTCCGAGCGCGATCGCCGAAGATCTGCCCGACGATCGCGAAGCGCTCGCCTGCGTCGGTGCGTCCAAGGAAGTCCGACGTCGCGAGATCGAGGTTGGAGTCGAGCCCCGGAACCGGGATCTCGACGCGACGCCCCTCGGGAAGCGCCGCCTTCGCCTTGACCGGAAGCGATCGGCAGATCGTGATCGCCTCGATCGCGTCGCGCACGCCGCCCCATTCGAATCCGCAGCGTTCAAGCGCCGCACGCACCTCGCGGTCGAGGCGCTCGAGCCCGGCCGAATCGAGGGACTGCGAGACGGCGCCGAAGTCGCCTTCGAGCACCTCGAGCACCTGCCCCCGCCCCGCAGCCAGCGCCACCGCCGCGGGCCACGCCGGATCTCGGAAGTCCGTCAGCACGATCCCCGGCGGGAGGAACCCCGAAGCCTCGAAGAGCTGCTGCAGCGTCTGCCGCGCGGGATCGCCGCCCAAGGCGCGAATCACGCTTTCCAGCGCCCGCTCGAGCGTCGATGCCGGATCGGCTTGCAGCGTCCCGACCGAGGTGCGGCGGAACACGCGCCGCGGCGCATAGCGCTTCACGAAGAGCGGCGCGTAGCGATCGTCCTCGAAGAGCACCGGCCAGCGCCCGCGGGGACTCCAACGGGCGATCTCCGCCAGAAAGGTCGCTTCATCCGGCACCAGCACCACGGTCTCGACGACCGGGAGGCGCTGCTCGAGCGCCGCCACCCTCGCTCCAAGCAGCATCGGCCACGGGATGCTCTCTGGATCCACCGCCTTCGTCTCGAGGCGGGGACCATCCTGGACCCCCGCTGACGCGGGCGGCGCCTGCGCGGCGGATGTCGCCGCGATCGTGGAGAATCCAAGGGCGAAGGACACCAGCAGCGTCTGCACGGCGAGTCGTCGGCTCATGCAGGCGATGATACGGACGCGTCTGCTCGCAAGAATCCGGAACACTCCACCACCCGATGATCACCCGCCGCGTCGTCGTCCCCGAGCGTCTCGACGACCCTCTCGTCTCGCGAGAGGAACTCGTCGAGAGCTTTCGGTTCATCCGCCTCGTCAACCGGCGCCTTGGCGGCGTCGCCGCGATCGAACGGGAACTCGCACGGCTCCTGCCCGCCTGGCCGCAGGATCGACCGCTGCGAGTCCTCGATCTCGGCACCGGCGTGGCCGACCTTCCCCTGGCGGCGGTCGCGTGGGCCGATCGGCGCGGGCTCGCGATCGAGTGCGTCGGGGTCGAGATGCACCGTGGGGTGCTCGAACTCGCCCGCGAGGCGGCCGCCGCGGAGCCACGGGTGTCGATCGTCGAACTGGATGCCCGCGCGTCGGTCGAGCACTTCGGCGTCGACTCCTTCGACTTCGTGCACGCAGGGATGTTTCTCCACCACCTCCCCGACCTCGAGGTGATGACCATGCTGGCCACCATGTCCCGACTGTCGCGAATCTCGCTGGTCTGGAACGACCTCGTGCGAAGCCGATTCAACGCGATCGCGATCCGGCTCCTCACCCTCGGCCGCCATCCGACGGTGCGATTCGATGCGGCCGCGAGCGTCTCGAAGGGCTTCTCGATCCGGGAGGTGCTCGATCTGGCGAAGCGTGTGGACCTGCCCAATCCGCGGGTCGGACGCCTGTTCGCGGGGCGCTTCGCGCTCGTCTCGACGAAGCCGGGCTTCGGGCTGGCCGCCCGCTGAGGCGATTCAGCCCGCCACGGTGTAGGACTGCGCGAGCGTCCGGAACGACTCGATCTCGCGCCGCGTGCGAGCCTCGTCCCAGCCGAGTTCCGCCGCCATCGCCGCCGCGGCCCGGGGCGCGACTTCGGCGGCGGCGCGGGCGTCGAGGAGCAGGCACCGCGTGCGTCGCGAGAGCGCATCCTCGAGCGAGCGAGCCATCTCCATGCGGCACGCCCAGACGATCTGAGCCAGGGTGTAGGGCAGGTGCGGATGCAGCGGTTCGCCGAAGCCGTCCTGCTCCGTCGCGAGCGCCACGATCGCCGCGGCGTCGGATCCATAGGTGCGGAGCGGGTCCTCCGAGGGGAGCACCGGATCGTCGCGATCGAGTGCCCCGTGCACCCGCAGGGTCTCGGTGATGCAGACCTTCGACGCAAGCCCTCCGACGACCACCGCGTGGCTCATCGCATCCTCGGCCATCTTGCGATAGGTGGTCCACTTGCCTCCCACGATCGTGACGAGCCCGGATGGCGCGACGATCACCTCGTGGCTTCGCGAGAGCGACTTGGTCGGCCCGTGGGCGCCGCCGCGATGGACGAGCGGCCGCTGCCCGGCGAAGACGCTCCGCACATCGCTTCGCTGCGGATCGCGGGCGAGATAGCGCGCGGCGTTCCGCAGGATGAACTCGATCTCCTCCGGCAGCGCCCGCGGCTCGAGATCCGCCCGCGGCATCGGCGTGTCGGTCGTGCCGACGAGCGTGCAGCCGTGCCACGGAATGACGAAGAGCACGCGCCCGTCGTCGGTGTGCGGGACCATGATCGCGTGTTCGCTCGGCGCGAAGCTGCGATCGAGCACGAGATGCACGCCCTGCGCCGGCTCGACCTGCGGCGGCGACGCGGGATCGTCGAGTCGGCGGACCGAGTCGGAGAAGATGCCCGTCGCGTTGACGACCACCTGCGCCCGGATCGACAGTTCGCGCCCGTCCTCCCGATCGATCGCCCGCACCCCCGCGATCTGCCCGTCGCGCCGTTCGAACCCCACCACCTCGACGCGGTTCGCGACCGCCGCACCGTGATCGTGCGCGGTGAGGGCGAGGGCGATCGCCATGCGTGCGTCGTCGAACTGCCCGTCGTGGTAGACGATTCCGCCGAGCAGCCCGTCGCCTTCGACGTTCGGGATCGCCGCGACCGTCTCGTCGTGCCCGAGGCTTCGGCTCGGAGCGAGATTCAGGCTGCCGGCCAGCGCGTCGTAGAGCTTGAGCCCGATGCCGTAGAAGGGACCCTCCCACCACTTGTAGCGAGGCACCACGAACGGCAGATCGCGCACGAGATGCGGGGCGTTGCGGTAGAGGATGCCACGCTCGCGCAGCGCCTCGGTGACGAGCCCGAAGTCCATCTGCTCGAGGTAGCGCACCCCGCCATGCACGAGCTTGGTGCTGCGGCTCGAGGTCGCTTGCGCAAAGTCGTGGGCCTCGACGAGCGCCGTGCGGTAGCCCCGCGATGCCGCATCGACCGCGACGCCGAGGCCGGTCGCCCCGCCGCCCACGACCAGCACCTCGAACTCCTCCTGCCCCAAGCGTTCGATCGCCGTGCGTCGTTCCATCGCCGTCGACTCCTTGCCTTCCTCGGATTCCCTACCGGTCGCCCCATCGCGTCGCCAGTTCGACCGCCTCGCCCCATCGGGACCGCCGGCTCCGCCGCCAGCCCTCGTCGCGCCGCGGCTCGAATCGCTGCGCGACCTTCCGGCTCGACCGGAGCGCCTCGAGATCCGGCGCCGCACCGGCGGCGATCGCCGCGAGGCTCGCCGCGCCGAGCGCCGTGGTCTCGAGCCGATCCGGACGCTCCACCGGCAAGCCGAGCAGATCCGCCTGGATCTGGAGGAGTTCGTCGCAGGCCGCGGCGCCGCCATCGGCCCGCACCCGAGAGACCTCATGGGCTCCCGCTGCCGAAAGGTCGCGCCCCGCCGCCTCGATGACGTCGGCGACCTGGTGGGCGATTCCCTCGAGCGCTGCGCGCGCCAGATGCGCCCTGGTGGTGCCCCTCGTCAAGCCAAGCACCGTGCCGCGAGCACGCGGGTCCCAATGGGGCGCACCGAGCCCCGTGAACGACGGCACGAGCGTCACACCCGCCGAATCCTCGACGCTCGCCGCGAGCGGCCCCACCTCGGGCGCTTCGCGGATCACGCCGAGTCCGTCGCGAAGCCACTGGATCAGCGCACCGCCCATGAACACGCTTCCCTCCAGCGCCCATCGCGTGGCCGACTCGCCGATCCGCCAGGCGGCGGTCGTGAGCAGCCGCGCGTCGCTCGAGATCCGCTTCTCACCCGACTGGACCAGCAGGAAGCAGCCGGTGCCGTAGGTCGTCTTCGACTCGCCGGGTTCGCTGCAGAGCTGCCCCGCGAGCGCGGCCTGCTGATCGCCCACGATCGAGAGCACCGGAAGGTCGCCGCCAAGCAGTCGGCATCGACCGCACTCGCCTGCGGACGCGACGACCGTCGGGAGCACCGCTCGCGGCACGCGGAAGAGTTCGAGCAGGTCGTCGTCCCACGACTGGCGTTCGAGGTTCCACAACTGCGTCCGGCTCGCGTTGGACGGATCGGTGGCGTGGACGCGCCCCTCGGTGAGGTTCCAGAGCAGCCAGGTGTCGACGGTGCCCATCGCCAGTTCGCCCCGCTCGGCACGCGACCGCGCCCCCGGGACGTGATCGAGCAGCCACTCGACCTTGCTCGCCGAGAAGTACGGATCGCAGACGAGTCCCGTCTTCGCCCGGATCGCCGCTTCGCGCCCTTCGTCTCGAAGGCGCTCGGTGCGATCGGCGGTCCTTCGATCCTGCCAGACGATCGCGGGGGCGATCGGCTCGCCGCTGGCGCGATCCCAGAGCATCACCGTCTCGCGCTGATTGGTGATCCCGATCCCCAGGACCCTGGCGGCGTCTCGCGAGGCCCCGAGCGCCTCCTCGGCGCACTCCCGCTGCGTCCGCCAGATCTCCGACGGATCCTGTTCCACCCGCCCCGGCTCCGGGAAGCGGCACGCGAGATCCCGCCGGCCCTCGCCGAGCGGCTCGCCGAACGACTCCGGCTCGACCGACAGGACGATCGCGCGGGAACTGGTGGTGCCCTGGTCGAGGGCGAGGATCGCGCGGCGTGCGGTCATCGTGCGGTCA
>JBMSXH010000217.1:0-5021 GCA_049425445.1 Phycisphaerales bacterium
GGCTTCTTGTAGCGGATCGAGAGCTTCACGACCGCGAGCAGGATGCCCGCCGTCTCGAGGTCGCGGTAGTTGCCGCCGGTCGCGCGAAGAAGCTCGGTGCGGCCCATCTCGAACCACGGTGCGTACGCGCTGTGATGCGCGACCCCCATCGGGTCGCACTCGGCGTAGCGCACGCGGATCTCGATCGTGCCCGACTGGCCGGTCTGCATGGCGGGAAGGTAGTCGGATCGGCACCGCGCCGCGCACGAGAACGGGAGAGGGCGCCCACCGGCACCCTCTCCCGCGTCGTCGAACTCGGGACGTCGCGAATGCTCAGGAGCCGCTCGGCGCCGCGACGCCTTCGAGACCGACCACGACGAAGACCTTGTCGCCGAGCGATCCGTTCTCGACGCCGTAGCCCATCCCGAACTCGCTGCGGTTGATCGCGAACGACGCCTCGAAGCCGACCCGCATGCCGCGACCCTTGTTCGCCGCGCCGGTGAACTCGACCATCGCGGTGACCGGCTTGGTCACGCCGAGCAGGGTCAGTTCGCCATCGACCTTCCACATCCCGCCCTCGGCCGGCGCGGCCTTCGAGCTCTTGAAGGTCATCTCGGGGAACTCCTTCGCGTTGAAGAAGTCCGGGCTGAGCAGGTGCTTGTCGAGGTTGTCGTTGCCGCTGTGGATGCCCGCGATCGGGATCTGAACGTCGAACTCGAGCGTGCCCGCAGCGCCCGGCGTGTAGCTCATCGAGCCCTTCACATCGTCGAAGCGGCCCCAGAACATGCCCGCGCCGAGATGCTGCACCTTGAAGTGGGCGTTCGAATGGACACCATCGACGGTGTAGGCGCCGGCCGCTTCGGCCGGCACCGCGGCGGCGGCCTTCGAACCGGTCGCCGGAGCGGACTGCCGAGGCGCGAAGGCCAGCGCCGCGACCGGCATGGCGATCGCGAGTGCAAGGAAGGTCGAGCGTCGAAGGGTCGATCGGGACATGGGGTGGGCTCCTCTGAGGTGAATGGTCGAGTGATGCGGATCCGGCCGGCGTCGGTCGCGCTCCGCGGTTCGATGAAGGAAGGACTCCGGCTTCGTCGTGGGGCCGTCTTGACGCGAGTTCGCGGGGCCGAGGTCAGGCGGGCTCCGGCTCGATCGCGAAGCCTTCTCCAATCCAACCGTATCCGTAGTCGTCGTCGTACTCCGAACCCTCCTCGCCCGAGGACGAGTCGAGAAGGCCAGCCTTGACGACCGCCGTGCCCGCCGCGGCGCCGATCACGAGGAGAACCACCGTCAGGCGAATGGCGGCGGCGAACCACCATCCGCGAGGAAGCGGAAGGCGCATCGCCGCCGGAGCAAAGGCGATCGCGAGAAAACTCCACGCGGGAATCTCGGTGTCGTTGTAGGCCCAGCCCACCAGGGCCGAAGCGCCGAGCGTCGCGGCCAGCGTGGCGATGCCGCCGAAGCCCAGATCGCGCTTCCCGCGAAGCGAGAGCACCGCCGCCGCCATCGAGAGCGCCGCGATCGCGCCGAGCGGAATCGCGAGCTTCGCGAAGCCCGACGCGAGCACGACCCCCGAGAGGGCCGACGCCGCCAGCCAGAACGCGACGCCGACCGACCAGCCTGCAGCCTGGACCGAACCCCGCTCGAGGGCGTCGGCACCGATCCGGCCCGAACCGATCGCGACCACCGCCGGACCGGCGACGGCGAGGAAGACGATGATCCGATCCCACGTTTCATCGAAGCCCGGGGGCTTGAGCATCGCCACCGCGAACGTGCCCGCGAGCGCCACGAGCAGCGAGCCCTTGATCCACGCGGGAATCCTCGGACCGGGCATCGGGATCGAGAGCGCGACGGCCGACGCCGCGATCGTCGCGCCGAGCACCCAGAGCCACTGCCACTTCTGACGCAGCTCCCAGAGCTTGTCGCCTTCCTGCACCCACAGCGCGATCGCGAACGTGATCGCCACCGCGATCGCAAGTCCCCATCCGCTCGACGCCGGCGGCGCGTCGCGCCTCCAAAGCCGCATGCCGATCGAGAGCGGCACCAGCCCCGCCGCCATCGGCATCAGCACGCCCTTCAGCACGATCTCGACTGGGCTCATCGCGGCACTCTCATTCGAATGATTCGCCGGCGACGAAGCGCCGGCCGAGCCGATCCGCGCCTCGGGCAGGAACTCGATCGCGGCGGAATCAGGAACTCACCGCCTCGAGGCCCACGATGATCGAGACCTCGTCGCCAAGGCCGCCCTGATCGACCTGGTAGTCCATGCCGAAGTCGCTCCGGGTGATCGTGAAGGAGGCCTCGAAGCCGATCAGCTTCTTGCCCCGCGGCTCGGAGAAGCCGATCCACTCGATCATCGCGGTCACCGGCTTCGTGACGCCAAGCAGCGTGAGGTCGCCCTCGACCTTCCACATCTTGCCGCCCGCGGGCGTCGCCTTCGTGCTCTTGAAGGTCATCTCCGGGAACTCCTTCGCGTTGAAGAAGTCGGGGCCCCTGAGATGGTTGTCGAGCTTCTCGTCGCCGCCGTGCACGCTCGCGACGGGAATCCGAATGTCGAACTCGAGCGAGCCCGACGATCCCGGCGTGTAGGCGATGGTGCCGTTCACGTCGTCGAAGCGGCCCCAGAACATGCTTGCCGCGAGGTGCTCGACCCTGAACTGGCAGCTCGAGTGGACGCGATCGACCTTGTAGGTGCCCGCCGCCTTGTCGGGAATCGGCGTGGACGAAGGGGTGGCCTGGCGGGGGGCGAGCGCAAGGGCCACGAGGATCGAGGGGACGGCGAGGGCGATGGCGGTGAGGGTTCTCGATCGCATGGCGGCTCCAAGGGGTGAACGGGCTTCAAGTCGCAAGACGCAAGCAGCCGCCCACGCGGGGACGGCTGCTCGTGGAGAACGTGTTGTATCGCCTGCGATCGGGAAGCGATGCAGGCCCCCTGGCGAATGGCTCAGGGATTCTGGGTGGGACACGGGCCCCAGGCGCCCATGAGGATCGCCTGATCCGCACCATCGGTGGTGCCGTTGCCGTCGAGATCGGTGGCGCCGGGCTTGCCCCAGTTGGCGAGCAGCAGGCCGAGATCGGCGCCGTTGACGACGCCATCGCCGTTGAGATCCGCCACGCAGGGCGCGACGGCGGGTGCCGGTCCGGCCGCGAGCGCGACCGAGGCGATCGAAGAGGCGAGCAGGGTGGTGATGCCAAGCATGGTCTGAAACTCCTTCGCGAGACGATCCCGGAAACTCGACCGAGTCCTCCCTCGGTCGACGGTCAAGACTACGTCACGAACCTCGCAAGACAACCGTCCACCTCGCGGGTTTCCGCCCCAAGCGCAGCACTGCCCCGCGGCAACCCGCCGCCACCGCGAATCAGCCTCGATTCCGCCGGCCCTCGTCGATCAGCCGCTCCATGGTTCGGGCGGTTTCCCCACGCGGTCCGGCGAGGCGAGCGGCCTGTTCGTCGGCGTGGTAGCTCGAACGGACCAGCGGACCGCTCTCGACGACCTTGAAGCCTCGCTCGAGCCCGGTGACGCGGTAGCGCTCGAACTCCTCGGGATGCACCCAGCGGGCGATCGGCAGGTGGTTGCGGGTGGGCTGCAGGTACTGCCCGATCGTCATGATGTCCGCGTCGCTCTCGCGCCGGACGTCCGCGAGGAGTTCGTGGACCTCCTCCTCGTGCTCGCCGATGCCCACCATGATGCCGGTCTTGGTGACGAGCCCCCCCGCCTTGATCTGCGCGAGCACCCGAAGGCTCCGCTCGTAGCGGGCCTGCGGACGCACCGCCGGATGCATGCGGCGAACGGTCTCCATGTTGTGGGCGAGGATCTCCGGCCTCGCATCGATCACCTTCTGGAGCGCCTTCTCGTCGCCGAGGAAGTCGCCCACGAGCACCTCGACCGACATCTCCGGGCACGCCTCGTGCACCCGCTCGATCGTCTCGGCCCAGATCGCGGCACCGCCGTCGGGAAGTTCATCGCGATTGACCGAGGTGATGACGACGTGCTTGAGGCCCACGAGCTTGAGGCTCTCCGCGACACGCCGAGGCTCGTCGAGATCGAGCTCCGCCGGACGCCCCGTCTTCACGTTGCAGAAGCCGCAACTGCGCGTGCAGGTGTCGCCGAGGATCATGATCGTCGCCGCGCCGCGGGCCCAGCACTCGCCGATGTTCGGGCAGCTCGCCTCCTCGCAGACCGTGTGCAGGCGATGCTCGTCGATGATCGACTTCATCTTGCGGAAGCCCTCGCCGCCGGGCATGCGGGCCCGAAGCCAGTCGGGCTTCCTGCCGATGCGGAGGGTCTGGGCCTCCTTCTCGATGTTGTTGAGGACGAAGCCCGTCAGGCTGACCGCCGCATCACCGAGGTTGCGGGCGGTGTCGCCGCCGAGCGGCCGCGGGTGCCGCGCGAGGGTTCGGGCGAGCGGCGAATTGGGGGCAGGAGCGGGGTCGGGCGTGGCCATGACGGGAAACCGATGGAAGCGGCAAGGGTAGCCGGGACCCGTCCGCGAGATCCAACCCTGTTCCTTGGAGCCCAGAGACGATTCCCAACCATCTGGAGGATTTCGGCGTCGCGGTCCTCCAATCCGTGGTCTCCTCTCCGTCAGACACCAGGTTCCCCGCTGGATGGGCGGCGTCCTTCGGACGACCTCGACCCACTGGGAGACTTCGTGCTGATCCACGGAGTTTGCCCAGCATGACCAGCGACTCGAGGCCGCATGCCTCCTCCACCATTGAACCGACCCGATCCGCCCGCCTCACTCGCTACGGCGCCGCGGCTGCGTTCGCCGGCCTTGGCAGCGGAGGAGCGGCCGTCGCTTCGGTGGTGACCTCGTCGTCGGTCGGCTGGTCTGGGTGGACCGGTGTGGTCTCGTCGATCAACGGCACTCTCAAAACCTCTGCTTTCGGGACCGCGGTGCTCAACGGTGGGTTTCGCTTCAGCATGAGACAGTGGACGGGGGGTCGACTGGCGTATGCCGGCGCGTTGGGCGGCGGCAACCGAATCGGCAGAAGCCGTCTTGGCGGAGGCTCCGTGATCGGACCAAACCCGCCCGGTGGCAACTGGT
>JBMSXH010000218.1:0-5008 GCA_049425445.1 Phycisphaerales bacterium
CCTCCGCACTCGTCGAAGGGGCATCGTCGAAGAGTCCGCCCTGCGCGAACAGACCGGCGTCCGCGTCGGGCGAGACGGCCTTGACCGAAGCTCCGCGCTCATCGTCCGACGGAAGTTCATGGGCGAGGAGCTTCCCCAAGTCCTCGCGAAGGCGTCCGAACCCCATCGTCCGCAGCAGTTCGATCGACTTGTCGCGATCGGCGCGTCGAAGATCGCCCCGCGAGGCTTCCGGATCGAGCTCGATCTGAAGGTCGTGCTTCAGTTCGACAAGCCGTCGGGCCAGCGGAATCGAGTCCTTCGCCTCGCGGATCGCCTCGCCGCGCTTGCCGGGAATCTCGTCGGCCCGTTCGAGCAGTTCGTCGAGGGTGCCGAACTTGAGGAGCAGTTCCGCCGCGGTCTTGGGGCCGACCCCCTTCACGCCGGGCACGTTGTCGACGGGATCGCCCATCAGCGCCAGCACATCCGGCACCTGACGGGGCTGGAGACCCGGACGCCCGAAGATCTTCTCGAGATCGACGAACTCGTCCTTCTGCGGGTCGAAGAGCGCGGTCTTCTCGTCGATCAGCTGGGAGAGATCCTTGTCCCGACTCACGATCCTGATCGAGTCCTCGGGACGCTCGCGGCGCAGCGCGGCCACGAGGCTGGCGATCGAATCGTCGGCTTCCACGCCTTCTTCCGCCACGATCGGGATTCCCAGGTCCCGCAGCAGTTCGAGGCATCGCTCGACCTGCGGCTTGAAGTCCTCGGGCAGCGGATCGCGATGGGCCTTGTACTCCGGGTAGATCTGCGAGCGGAAGGTCCCTTGATCGCCGCTCGCATCGATCACCACGACGAGATGATCCGGCTTCTGCTCGCGCAACAACTTCAACAGCATCGCCGTGAAGCCGTAGACGAGGTTGGTGGGCTCGCCCGTGATCGGACTGTGCATCGGTCCGCGGATCGCGTGATACGCGCGGTGGAACGCCGCGTAGCCGTCGATGAGGAAATGCGTCTCCGCCATCGCTCAGGCGCTCCGCGCGGACTCCGCGTGCAGCGACGCGAGCCGATCGAGATACGCCGGTCCGAACGTGGTGCCGCGACGGCCCGCCGCGATCGTGGCGACCTCGAGGAAGCGGTCGTACCGATAGCCGGTTTCTCCGCGATCGACGAGCCAGCGGAATCGGCCGACGCATCGCGGCGGATCGTCCACCGCGATCATGCTTCCGGTCCCGAAGCAGGCGCCGGTGGTGATGCGGGTTCCGATCGCGAACTTGACGTGGTCGCCCACGAGGCAGCCCATCGCGGTGCGACCGGTGCGTTCGGAGGGCCCGTCCGGCGCGAGCCGCATGGAGACCTCGCCGTAGGTGTTGAGCAGGTTCGAGTTGACCGTCGAGGCGCCGAAGTTCGCCCACTCGCCGACCCAGGCGTCGCCGAGATGGCCTTCGTGCACCTTGTTGGCGTGTCCCTGGAAAATGGTCGCGCCGATCTCTCCTCCGACCTTGCAGACCGGACCGAGCGAAACCCCTCGCTTCAGGTGGGTCCGCGGCGCCACGACGCATCCGGGCCCGACGTAGACCGGCCCTTCGAGGATCGATCCGTGACCGATCGTCGCGCCGGCCGCGATCACGATGGGGCCGTCGGTCGCATCCAGGACGACGCAGCGGCCGAGATTCGAGGAGGGATGAACACCGATCGGATGATCACCCAGTCGCTCGACCGCGGGCCCGGAGGGCTGCCCGAAGGCCTTGTCCTGCGCGATCGCTCCGAGATCCTGACGCAGCCTCGCGTCGAGGTCGTCGAGGATGTGCCACGGTCTCGAGATCAGCGGGAGATCGTCCCGGACGACGCGGCGAATCCCCTCTCCGAGTTCACCGGACTCCAGGAACGAGGTCGCGGCGCGGGTGTCGAGCGTCGCCGCAAGACACGCGCCATCGGAGGAGCACCACGCCTCGCCGACCGCGGGAGACTCGTCGGTCACCGAGAGATCGCCGCGTAGCCGCGCGTTCCAGACTTCGACCGGTCCCTCGATCGCCCCGGTCGCCTCGTGAACCCCCCGCTCGCGGCTCACCGATCGAATCGCATCCGGCACCCGGATCGCCACGGGCTCCCCAAGGGTTCTGCGAAATCGTTCCAGGATCGTGCAGGCCCCGGTCCTGACTTCCACGATGGAGCGTAGATCCGTCAGCGGCCCGAACCGCCCGCCACCGTCGTCAAGAAGAATCCATCGACGCATCACCGGACTGTACCCGCGACGGTCGATTCAGAACCGCCGGGATGCGGCTGGAACCGCCCACGCGGCACCGGGGAATCCCCACCACGGACGCAACTTCGCGAGCATCCAGGCCAGCGGTATCGCCGCGAATGCGCTGTAGAGGTCGGCGACGATCCGCCCACCGACGGCCGACATCGCTCCACCGGGCGGCCATGGTTCGAAACTCCCGGGGAGCGTTCCTCGGATTGCCCAGATCGCGCCCCAGACAAGCGTCGACAACACCAGGAACGCGAACGTGGCGGCGCCGACCGCGGCCGGATGGCGGCGGAGCAGCGATCGGCGCACCGACAGCACGAAGGTTGCGCCGAACAGCCAACCCAGCGCGTCGGGACCGATCACCCGGATCGCGTCGAGGTTCGCCGCCAGTTCCGGCCGCGAGAGGTCGCGAAACATCCCGGCGAGAAAGGCCGCCCAGAGCACCGTCGAACGCGGCGCCCACATCGCGACGAAGACCACCAGCCCCGGTGCGCACTGCGGCCAGACGTCCCCGATGCGCAAGACCGGCATGAAGTTCGCGTCGAGCACGATCAGCGCGATCGCCAACGGCGTGAAGAGAAGCCAGTTCACGGCGCGTCGTCCGAAGGACCGCTCCGCCTCACCACGATGGTCGAGACCGCACCGGCATCCCACGCGGGATCGACGGTGATCTCGACGAGCAGCGGACGCGAGTCGACTCGCCGCATCGCCGAGACACGCCCGAGCAGCAGTCCCTGCGCGTTCGCCGGCCAGGAAGGATCGTCGAGTCGAAGCACCGCGCCCTCCCGCGCGAAGCCCTCGTCGGTCTCCGCTCGCCATCCACCGCCGGTCGGCTCGAGCAGCACGAGCGTCGCTTCGGCCGCGAGGTCTTCGCTCCGCAGAAGCCTCGCCCGCAGCATGCCCTCGGTCCGGTGCGACGCCGGCGCCACCGTCGACCAGGCGGCGCCCGGCGGATCGGCGACCCGCCCGACAAGGATCTCCCCGCGAGCCACCGCCGGGTCGCCCGCGGCGACGCCGTGCCTTCCGCCCTTGTTGATTCTCAGGCGACCGTCGGGCTCGGCCGAAAGCACCGTCGACGCGATCGGCGAGACGCCCGGACTCTCCGGCCGCGGCTCGCCCTCGAGGGCGGCGAGTTCCGCCTGCGTCAGATCGAGTTCGATGCGAAGTCGCGTGGCGAGCGCCCGCAGCGTCTCGCGTTCCTCGAGAAGCGCCTCGACCTCGACCGGCGGCAGGTCTGGTCGCGTCGGGCGGAGCCACGCCCTCGCCGACCCGGCGGCGTGGGCGATCGGATTGAGGGGGATCCACAGCACCGCGCCGACTTCGGCGGCCCATCCAAGCCACGCTGGCGGCGAGACGGCGAGGCCGGCGACCAGGATCGCCGGGATCAGCGGGGTCCGAACGCGTTCGATCAACGCCATCGGAGATCCCTTTCCGCCGGCGAGGCGATCAGAAGTCGTCGCGATCGGACTCGAGCGTCGACTGGTACTGCTCGAGGTTCTCGAGGTAGATGCTCGTGCCACGCGCGACGCAGGTGAGCGGATCGTCGGCGATGATCGTCTCGAGCCCGGTGGCGCTGGAGATCACGCGATCGATGCCGCGAAGCAGGGCGCCGCCGCCGGCGAGCGTGATGCCCGTCTCCACGAGATCCGCCGAGAGTTCCGGCTCGGCGGTCTCGAGGGTCTTCATGACCGCATCGATGATCTGGTTGAGCGGCTCGCGAAGCGCATCGCGGATCTCCTCGCTGGTGACCACGGTCTTGCGGGGAAGTCCCGTGACCATGTCGCGGCCCTTGACCTCCATGGTGAGTTCGTCTCCCACCGGCGCCGCGGATCCGATCTCGATCTTGATTCGCTCCGCGGTCTGCTCGCCGATCGTCAGCGAGTAGGTTCGCTTCATGTGGTTGATGATCGCCTCGTCGAAGTCGTCGCCCGCCACCCGCACCGACTGGCAGTTGGCGATATCCGCGAGACTCATGATGGCGACCTCGGTCGTGCCTCCGCCGATGTCGACGATCATGCTCGCGCGGGGCTCCGCAATCGGCAGACCGGCACCGATTCCCGCCGCCATCGGCTCCTCGACCAGAAAGACTCGGCTCGCACCGGCACGCTCCGCGGAATCGATCACCGCCCGCTTCTCGACCGCGGTGATGCCCGAAGGGACGGCGATCACCACGCGAGGACCAAGCAGCCAACGGCGGGCCTGCACCTTGCGGATGAAGTAGCTCAGCATCGCCTCGGTGATCTGGAAGTCGCTGATCACGCCGTCCTTGAGGGGGCGGATCGCGCTGATCGATCCGGGCGTCTTGCCAAGCATCGCCTTGGCCGCGACGCCGACCGCGGTGCCGCCGTTGAGCACCTGGTTGGTGCCCTTGCGCACCGCAACCACCGAGGGCTCGTCAAGGACGATGCCTTCTCCACGCACGCACACGAGCGTGTTGCAGGTCCCGAGGTCGATCCCCATGTCGACGCGGAACCACCCCATCATCGAACCGAGGATCAACGGCGAGACTCCCTCAGGTCGGACGACCTTGCCCGGCGGCGTCGTCACCGCCGATCGGCGGACGCGTCAGGACACTCGGCGATCATACACACGGATGCGAGACCCGCCCGGAGTCGCTGCATTCAGCGCGAGGACACGAGTCCGAACATCGACCCGCCTCCACCGCCCACCTCGGTCTGCGCCATGTTGGCGAGCGCCACCCAGGCGACGCTGACGAGCAGGAGGAACGCCGCCACGCCGAGCAGCGCCGTGTAGATCGTCATCTCGCCGCCGGAAGCGGCG
>JBMSXH010000219.1:0-4985 GCA_049425445.1 Phycisphaerales bacterium
ACCGCCGCGCGAGCCATCTGCTCCGCGAAGGAACGAGGGGCGGGCTCCGCGGCGTGGGGCGACGACTCGCCGGCCGCCGATTCGTCGCTGCTCTCGCCGATCGGCTTGGCGAAGATCAATCGCCCGGCGGAGGTCTGCAGGGTGTTGCTGACCACGATCATCAGCGTCTCGCCGATCTGCGCTGCCGCATCCTCGACGACGACCATGGTGCCGTCGGGAAGAAAGCCGACTCCCTGACCCGGATTCTCGCCGGCCTTCACGATGGCGACCGCGAAGCGATCGCCCGTGCTCACGCCGGTGCGAAGCGTGCCCGCAAGATCGTTCAGGTTGAGGGCGGCGATGCCCTTGATCTCGCCGACCTTCTTCAGGTTCGAGTCGGTGGTGAGGATTCGGAAGCCCTCGAGCCGGCAGAGCTCGAGCAGCTTGTGATCCACCGAGACGCCTTCGATCTGCCGCTCTTCGACCGAGACGTCGAGATGCGCATTCGCCTGCAGCCGTCGCACCGTGTCGAGACCGCGACGGCCGCGGCTTCGCTTGGAGCGGTCGCTGCTGTCGGCGAGGGCCTGCAGTTCGTCGATCACGAACTGCGGCACGATGAGCGGTGCGTCGAGAAAGCCGGTGTGGCCCAGTTCGTCGATCCGCCCGTCGACGAGCACCGAGGTGTCGACGACCAGCGGCAGCACGCCGCGGGCCTGACGCGAGAACTCGACGTACGGGATGACGAGCCGGAAGTCGTCCTTGGTCGAGAGCACCACCGAGACGCTGAGGTAGCAGAGGATGATGCCGATCACCGCCTTGGCGAGCTGCAGGTAGATCGCCGCCGGGCCGCGTTCAAGCTCCCACGCCCGCGAGACCTGGTCGATGATGGCGCCGATCGCCAGTGCTCCGATCAGCCCGAAGCAGATGCCCAGATAGACCGCCACCACCGAGGTGAGCCTCTTGTTGGGCGTGACCGCGTCCGCGAGCACCACCACGAGGCCGAGTGCCGCCGCGGCGACGAGCAATCCCACGAAGGTCGAGGAGCCGAAGTCTCCCGGCGTGGCCTGACTGGCGAGGGTGAGCAGCGTCACCGCCATCAGCAGGACCATGAAGAGGAGCCGGATCGCGAGCATCAGCACGCGATTCCCGCGTCGACCGCCGGAGCCGACGCGATCGTGGGGAGTCCTGGGCGACCTGGGCGTCATGGCGATCGGCTCTTCGGGGCTCTCGCGTGGCATCGGACGGATTCTAGAGGCGCCCAGCATCGGGTTCGCGGCATCGGACTGGTCGCCGTGGGGGCGCCGGAGGGCTCGATGCTCGAAGCGACGGTCCTCGGTCCCCGGTTGCCGCGAAGTCGACGCGATCCGCGGGTACGATTCGAGGCCTCGGCGGTGAGAAGACGGCCGGGCCCGTTGGACGGGTGGCTCGCGAACCTGGTCAGAGCCTGACCGCAGCAGCCATAAGCGTCGTCATCCGGGCCTTCGGTCGCCTGGCCGTCTTCCCGCCGCCGAGGCCGCTCGCGTTCTCCATTACACGTTCCGCGGCAGCACGCCGTCTCCCCACCGACGCATGGCCGAGTCCGACGCTCCCTACGAGGTTCTCGCACGTCGCTACCGCTCGCGCGACTTCGCCGAGCTGGTCGGGCAGGAGGCGATCGCGGAGACGCTGCAGAACGCGATCGAATCGAAGCGCACGGCGCACGCCTACCTGTTCTGCGGAACCCGCGGGGTCGGCAAGACGTCGATGGCGAGGATCTTCGCCCGCGCCCTGAATGCGACCGGCGGTCTGCTCGGCGAGGAACGGGAGGTTGCCGATGCGATCCTGCAGGGTCGAGATTCCGACGTGATCGAGATCGACGCGGCGAGCAATCGAGGCATCGACAACGCCCGCGAGCTGATTGCGAACTCCGGCATCGCGCCGATGCGGAGCCCGTACCGCATCTACATCATCGACGAAGTCCACATGCTCACGTCGCAGGCGTTCAACGCCCTCCTCAAGACGATGGAGGAGCCGCCGAAGCACGTGAAGTTCATCCTCTGCACCACGGAGCCGCATCAGGTTCCCGCCACGATCCAGAGCCGGTGTCAGCGATTCGACTTCCGGGCCATTCCTTCGAGTCGCATCGCGGCGCACCTCGCCGAGGTCCTCGAGAAGGAAGGCTTCGCGAGCGAACCCGAGGTGCTCGCTCGGATCGCCCGCATGGCCAACGGCTCGATGCGCGATGCCCTCAGCCTGCTCGACCGGCTCGCGTCCGGGGCGAAGGGACGTCTCACCTCGAGGCAGCTCGAGGATCTCTTCGGGCTTCCCGAGGACGCGGTGATCGACGAACTGCTCGGAGGCGTCTCACAGGCGGACGTCGCGGGCACCCTTCGGGCGGCCGGTCAGCTGCTCGACCGCGGGCTCTCGCCGGAGCGCCTGCTCGACTCGCTGGCCGAACGGATGCGGGAACTGCTCGTCGTCGCGACCTGCGGCGAGGATTCCGAACTGCTCGAGACCGCCGCCGAGCGCCGGCCGGCGCTGGCCGCCCTCGCGGCATACTTCGATCCGGCCATGCTCGCCTCGATGATCGCGCTCTGCGATTCGGTGGGGCGTTCGATCCGCAGTTCCTCGGCGCCACGGGCGCTGCTCGATGCGGCCCTCGCGCGGCTCGCGATGAGCGGGCGCTTTGCGGAGGCGGCGGGCCTGCTCGCGGGCCAGCCCGCGGGAGGCGATGCATCCACAAAAAAACCCCGAGCCCCCGTCGCGGGGGCTGAGCCGCCGCGACCGGTGACCCGCGAGCCGGTGGCGAGGCGCCAATCCGCGCGCATCGAGGCCAAGGTCGAGGCGGCCACGCCCGCGGCGCCGTCTCCCGAATCACCCGTGCCTTCGTCGAGTTCGCCGACCGCGGTCGATCCGGACGATCGACTCGCCGCGCTGACCACGCCGGCGCGACTGACCACATTCTGGGAGCAGGCGATCGAGCAGGCGGGCACGCCGCGTCGTCGCGCGATGCTCGAGAGCGTGAAGCCGGTCTCCTACGAAGCAGGTGTGCTCCGCATGCAGGCTTCCGGTCCCGCCTCCGCGGCGAAGTGGCTCGAGACCCGTCCGGAGCCGCTCCTCGAGTTTCTGCGGGAGTTCTGCGGACGGAAGGTCGCGGTGCGATTCGATCCGCTCGTCCTCGAAGAGGCCCCGCGGCCCTCGGGCGATCGAGTGGCCCCGGAGGTTCTCGCGAATCCGTTGGTGCGGGAGGCGATGGATCTCTTCGATGCCAGTGTGCTGCGGACGGCGCCCGCCGCGTCCTGGTCCGAGTCCGGAGGCGTCGGTTCTTCGCACGAGGGAATCTCGGAGTCGATCGAGGACGACGGAACCGGATCGGAGCAGGGCTGAAGTGATCTCGCGATCCGTCGGAAGAAGGAGGTCGGCGTGTTCGATGGGCTGAAGTCGATGGCAGGCATGGCGGGTCTCCTCAAGGACCTCCCGAAGCTCCAGGCGAAGGCGCAGGTGCTTCGGGAGGAGATTGCGCAGATCGAGGTCCGCGGGCGATCGGGTGGCGGCGCGGTCGTCGTGCGGGCGACCGGAGCGATGGAGATCGTCTCGATCGAGATCTCCGAACCGATTCGCCATGCGATGACGAACCCGGATCAGCAGGCGCTCGCCCACGACCTGGTTCGCGAGGCGGTCAACGATGCCCTTCGGGAGGCCCGGGGAGCCGCCGCAGCGAAGATGGAGGCGGCGGCCCGCGAACTCGGACTGCCGATTCCGCCCGGCATGATCCCGGGGCTGGGATGAACCTGCACGTCGCGGCGCCGCAGCGCAGATCTCGCACGTCGATGGATCGACACGCATGAACGAGGACATCCGCTCCGCCTATCCCGAGTCGGTCGTTCGGCTCATCGAGGAGTTCTCGAAGCTCCCCGGCATCGGGCGCCGCAGTGCCGAGCGGCTGGCCTTCCATGTGCTCAAGTCGACCCGCGAGGAGGCGAAGCGCCTTTCCGCCGCGATCGACGACGTGAAGCGGCTCGTGAAGCACTGCGCGGTCTGCTGGAACCTGACCGACGAGAGTCCATGCCGGATCTGCGGCGATCCACGTCGCGACGCGACGACGATCCTCGTCGTGGAGCAGCCGAAGGACCTCATCGCCCTCGAGCAGACCGGCATGTTCCGCGGCGTCTACCACGTGCTGCTCGGTCGCCTCGATCCGCTCGACGGGGTCGGTGCCGAGAGCCTGACCGTGGCGGCGCTGCTCGACCGCATCGACGAGCCATCCCGGAATGCCCAGGGCATGGCGGTCGAGGAGGTGATCCTCGGGCTCAACCCGGACATGGAAGGGGACGGCACCGCGCTTCATCTCGCCGATCTGATCGCGAAGCGAGGGGTGCGGGTGTCGCGGCTCGCGCGAGGCCTGCCGACCGGATCGCAGATCGAGTTCGCGAGTCGGGCGATGCTCGCCGACGCCATCGCGGAACGGAAGTCGATGTGAGCAGAGACCCGCGGCAGAATCTCGAGTCGATCGAGCACCTGCTCCAGTCGCAGCGGCATGCCGAGGCGGCGGAGTCGGCTCGCGCGTGGATCGCGAAGAGTCCGCGGAGCATGGAGCCGCACCTTCTGCTGGTGCGGGCGCTGCTTCCGACCGGTCGGCTCGGGGAGGCCCACGAGGCGGCGATGCGGGGGCTGCGGGTGGCGCCGAGCGATCACCGACTCGCGCTCTTCGGCGCGGTCATCGAGCACCGACTCGGCCGCAGCGACGAGGCGATCGCTCGGCTCGAGCGGCTCGTCGCCTCCGCGCCGCCCAACGAGATCGAGGCGTCGCTGGCCCTGGCCGAAGCGCTGCATCGGGCTGGTCGCCGCGACGCCTTCGACGCCTTCGCCTCGAAGGGTGGTCGATGGACCGAGGATGCGCGGGCGGCGGTGTTTCTCTCCCGCGCGGGCGCTCGCCGCGAGCGCGACCGACCTCTACGAAGAGATCGATCATATCCTCAGTAATTTCACTATAATCATATGTCCATAGTATAGGGGCATTACCATAT
>JBMSXH010000220.1:0-4957 GCA_049425445.1 Phycisphaerales bacterium
GGCACCACCTACTGCCTCAACGAACCGACGCTCTGCCGGCTGATCCGCGATGCAGGCTTCGTGCCTGCGCAGCGGAACAACGAGTACGACTTCATCCGCATCCACGACGGGCCGGAGAGTCCCGACCTGCGGATCACCGACTGGTCGACGCTTCGCGCCCAGCGCCTGCACCAGCAGGCGAGCCGCGAGGACGAGGCCCCTCGCCACGCCAAGGTCGAGCTCACCGTCTCGGACGCGGGCAGCGCCTGAGCGTCGAGCCGCACGGCTACACTCGGCCCTGTGACGTCGCCCGCCCCTTCTCCCGGCTCCGTCGAAGCGGTCTATCGATCGCTCGTGGCCTCCATGACGCCGCGGGAACGCATCGCTCGGGCCTCCGCAATGACGGCATGGGCGAACGCGGTGGTCGCCCGAAGCATCCTCGCGGAGCGCGGGGCCATGTCGAGCGAGCGGCTTCGCTGGGAGGTCGCTCGGCGCCGGTACGCATCGGATCCCGCGATCTGCCGCATGATCGATCGGCAACTCGCTGCGATGGATTGCGAGGCATCTCACGCCTGAAGGCGATCGGCGGGCTCACGCGTCCCCAGGTTCCCCAACTCGCCCCGAGAGCCAGCGATCCTGCTCCGGCACCTCGCGTCCGCATTCCGGGCACGTGGCCCCGGTGAGGCGATAGAGCGCGTAGCCGCACTCGCATCGAGGCTCGTCGACCTCGATCACGATCCGCAGCCGGCACCGGCCGCAGCGCGACGACTCGCCGCCACCAGCCGCGAGTTCCTGCGCCAGCCCGCAGCGAGGACAGGTGATCGGCACGTTCAGCCGCCATGGCACGGTGTCGCCTCGCTCGTTTCGCTTCGAACCTCTGGTTCGCTGCACGACCGCCACGACCACCAGCCCGCAGAAGGCGAAGATCGCGCCCGATCCGTGGATGCGGAAGAAGAACTCCTCCGACATCGACTTCACGAGCCGATCGATCCAACGCAGCTCGAGGATGCCGGAGGTCGCCATCACGGCGAGCCAGATCACGTAGCCCCCGCACAGCAACGCGAGCAGTCGCGCCCATCGCGGCAGCGGGGTCGACGAGATGAAGCCGAGCGGCAGCAGGCTGACGAAGGTCCAGATCGTCGCGATGCCGCCGCCGCGGGCGAACTGCTCCTCGAGCCAGTTGTTGGGGCTCCAGATGGTCGCGAGCCAGCAGAGTGCGGCGACGGTGACCGCCCCGCCGGCGATCCAGGCGAAGACGACGCCGAATCGACGGGCGGTGCGGGTGCCCACGTCGAGCGCCGTCAGCACCGCGAATCCCACCATCGACCACAGGCCCGTCACGAACGCGCTCGCCGCGGAGCGTCCGGGGCCGAAACTCATGTCGTCGAAGCCCAGGAGCAGCATCAGGCCCAGTCCGACGAGCACCGCCACGCTCGCGAGCAGCCCGATCAGCAGCACCTTGCGGGCGGTGCGGACCAGCGGCGGACGGTTGGAAATGGAGGTGGTCATGTCAGGAACAGCGGATCAGGAACCCGACCAGAGCGAAGTTCTCGAGGATCGGGTCGCGACGCCCTCGCAACCCGCCCACCGCGACGGGAGGATCGCGTCGGACCGAAGGGACTCCGGCGAGGAGGGTAGCACCGCAGCCGCCTCTCGAATCGCGCGACGACTCCACGCGTGGCACTTCCATGGACACGAGGCGGATCGCGTGCATCGTCCCGGTGAAGGGCGTGCCGCCGCAACGAGGTGACACGGCACCCGTTCCGAGCCTCGAGCGCTTTCGCCACGGACGCCCCGATGCGTCCGTCGGATCGACGAGGCTCGCCGAACCGGGGCGCGGGTCCATCCTTCGCCGCGCACGTCACTCGTCGATCGAATCGTCGAGCGTCTCCGCGCCGTTGCCGGTCGCATCCGCTTCCGCGTCGGTCGATGTCGACGTCTCGGTGACCGGCGCGTTGATCGCGCCGGGTGGCGGCAGGACGGGTGTCGCGAGCCCGAGGGGAGCGAACAGAAGCAACGCCGGCAGGATGCCGAGCATCGGCACCCCCGGAAGCAGCGTCGCGAGGCACGCGCGTCCCCACGACACACCCTGCATCCGCTTCACCGTGCCGCAACAGAGCACGATCCACCAGACGTAGGACGCCACACCAGCGAGGCAGCAGAAAGGCAGCCCGCCCCACAACTGCACCGCCGAGGGATACAGAAAGCTCTGCACGGTTCGACCGAGCCCTCCCTCGGTGGGGCCGGTCAGGCGCAGGATGCCGTGGGACAGCAGCGCCCAGAGGCCGGAAGTGACCAGCGTCACCCCCGTCGCGATCAGCAAGATCCCGAGCAGAATGCCGGCGACCCACAGGACGATGTCGATTCCCGCCCCGGATCCCGCCGCCCCGGTCAGGCGGAGCACACTCATCGCCGGGAACAACGCCAGCGGCGCGAACTGCAGCGTCGCCGCCAGCGACGCCACGATCGCGGCGAACACCCAGGCGGTGCCGGTCGGGGCGCTTTTCGGAACGGCGTCGGCGGCCCTCCATCCGCGGGCCGTGAACGCCCAGAACGTCGCGAAGAAGCGGTTGAAGAAGCCTCTCCGACGCCGACCCGATTCGCCGGTGGCACGATCGAGCCACGGAAGCGGATTGCGGTCCGCCAGCGGATCGATGCGATCGGTCGGCGCGACCGCCATCTCCCCGCAGACGCACGCGGCGCCGCACCGCACGCACTCGAACTCCCGGGGCAGCAGCAGGCCCTTCGCATCGGTGCCGAAGTACTCCTGCCCGCACTTCGCGCAGAGAAACGCGACCGACCCCGGATCGAACTCGAACTCGTCGCTGCGGAAGGGACGTCCGCACTCCGGACATGGTCCGGGCACGAGGTTCCAGAGCGGATACTCGCACGAGGCGCAGCGCATGCGGCGAGCTCCCTGAGCTGGATCGGCAACGGATCGCGCGGCCGCGGCGCGATCAGTCCTCGGGCGCGTCCTTCACGACCCGCTTGCGGAACTCCGCCTCGAGCTGCTTCGTGATCGGACCCACCGCCCCGCTGCCGATCGTGTGGTCGCCAATCGCGCTGACCCCGATGATCTCGGCGGCCGTGCCGGTGAGGAACACCTCGTCGGCGGTGTAGAGATCCTCGAGCCGCATCGGCCGCTGCTCGACCCGCATGCCGAGCGCTGGTGCGAGTTCATGCATCACGTAGGACCGCGTGATCCCGTGCAGGATGCCCGCGTCCTCGGGCGGCGTCGAGATCCGCCCACCCTTCACCGCGAAGATGTTGTCGCCGGTGCACTCGCTCACGAAGCCGTCGGTGTTGAGCATGATCGCCTCGAGCACGTCGGCATCGATCGCCTCGATCTTGGCGAGGATGTTGTTGAGGTAGTTCAGGCTCTTGATCGCCGGATCGAGGCACTGCACTGGAATCCGCGGCCGCTTCGCCACGATGACCTTCATGCCGCGTTCGTAGAGCTCGTCCGGGTAGAGCTGGATCGCATCGACGATGACGATCGTGCCGGGCTTCGGGCAGCGAAAGGGATGCAGGCCCAGCGTGCCCACCCCGCGGGTCATCAGGATCCGAATGTAGGCGTCCTTCAGCCCGTTGGCGGCGACGGTCTCCCGGACCGCGTTCGCGAGGCTGGCGAGCGGATACGCCGGTGCGAGCCGGATCATGTCTGCCGAACGGTAGAGCCGCTCGAGATGGCTGCGGAGCTTGAATACGCGTCCTCCGTAGACGCGGATCCCCTCGAAGCAGCCGTCGCCGTAGAGCAGCCCGTGGTCGTAGACCGAGACCTTCGCCTCCTCGCGCGAGACCAGTTCGCCGTCGAGCCAGATCTTCTGCGGGGGCCGCGGCGAGGGTGGCGCCGAAGCGCCGGATGCGGCCGAAGTGGAAGCGTTCACGAGGCGAGTCTCCCAACCGCTTCAGGAAGCGGGGTCCGAAGCGTGCGAGTGTACCGAAGGGGCCGATTCCGAAAGGATTGCAGCGAATGCGTGCCGCACCGCGGCATCCACGTCGCTCCAGGCCCCTCGCGGCACGGTGATCGAGGCCGCGGCGGCCAGTCGAGCGGTCGCGGTCCCGAGCAACATGCCTCGGCACAGTCCGAGCAGTCCGAGATCCTCTTCGCCACCTGCGATCACGAACGCCCGAGACGGCGGCAGCCCGAGCCCGCGAAGGATCCGCTGCAATCCGACCGCCTTGTCGACGCCGCCCGCCACGACCGACGCGAGTTCGGGGGTCGGCCGGAAGACCGCGATCGCGCCCTCGCGCCACCACGGCTCGCTGATCGCCGCGATCGCCCCATCGATCGCGGACTGATCGCCGGCGAGGTCGAGTCGAACGGGTGTCGATCCGCGAAGTCGCCGAGGTTCGATCGGACCCTCGGCGCCGTGGAGCGACGCGCGAATGCCCGTCGATCCCGCCAGCCGCTCGAGCAGCGCCACCACGATGGCCGGAGGCAAGGGGGTCGATCGAAGCAGCCGGCGCTCGGCGCCGCTTCGCAGACTCGCTCCGAGATCGAGGATCAGCGGGCCGCCGAAGCCAAGCGCCGCCAGCAGCGGATCGATCGAGGCGAGTCCTCCCTGCGCCGCGATCACGGTCTCGAGACCGAGAGCTCGCCACGAGGCGATCAGCGACGCGAGCCGCTCGACCTGACGAGCGTCGTTCGGCTCGATCGCGGCGGTGGAGCAGACCACCGCGGCCGCGACGGTGGTGCGAACCGCAGGTGAAGCCGGCGATCGCGACGGAGCATCGTCGGCACGAGCAACTGCTTCAACCGGCGTCGAAGAAGACGTCCGGCGAGGAGTCGACCGCGACGGCGGTGAGCCGCTCGGTGCCTCCGCCGCGGGCCGGGGCGCCGCCCGCGGCGGATCGGCGCCGTCCACCGGTGCCGCAGGGCGAGCTTCCGGCGGCGATGGCGCCGGTCTCGGTGCTTCGGCATCGCTCGGCGATCGCGGCGTCGCCGGGCCGCTCGGCCGCCGCCCAGCGCAGGTTG
>JBMSXH010000221.1:0-4950 GCA_049425445.1 Phycisphaerales bacterium
CCACCCCGTAGCATGCTCGCCCCATGTGGCAGCCACTGCTCATGCTCGTGGTCAGCCTTCTGCTGCTGACCTTCGGGGCCGAAGTGCTCGTGCGGGGCTCGAGCGTGCTCGCCCTGCGGGCGGGCGTCTCGGCCTTCTTCGTCGGCATGACGGTGGTCGGGTTCGGCACCAGCACGCCGGAACTCGCGACGAGCCTCTTCGCCGCCCTCGAGGGCGCTCCCGAGATCGCCATCGGCAACGTCGTCGGCTCGAACATCGCCAACCTGCTGCTCGTGCTCGGCGCGGTCGCGGTGATCCGCGCGATCAGGGTGAAGGCCATCTCGATCGTCCGCGAGGTCGGCCTGCTCATCGTCGTCACCGCCCTGCCCTATCTCGCGCTCGCGACCGGCGGAGAGCTCGGCCGGATCCTCGGCATCCTCTTCGTCGCCGGACTCGTCGCCTTCATCGCCTGGAGCTACCGGGTGAGCCGAAGCGAGAGCGCCGTCGTGCAGGCCGAGGCACCCACCATTCCGCCCGGCTGGAAGGGCGGATGGACGCTCAACATCGTGCTCACCGTCGTCGGCGTGGCGATCCTTGCCTTCAGCTCTCGCCTGCTCGTCGACGCCTCGGTGACGCTCGCGGAGATGTGGGGCGTCTCGAAGCTCGTGATCGGCCTCACCATCGTCGCGATCGGCACCTCGGCGCCGGAGCTCGTCACCAGCCTGATCGCCGAACTGCGCGGCAAGGGCGACCTGGGACTCGGCAACCTCATCGGCTCGGGGATCTTCAACGTCCTCGGGATCCTCGGCATCACCGCGATCGTCACGCCGGTGCCGATCGATCCGCAGGTCTTCATCTTCGATCTGCCGGTGGCGATCGCGGCGGCGGTGGTGCTGCTGCCGCTTGTCTTCACGGGAGGCCGCATCAGCCGGCTCGAAGGTGCGCTGCTGCTCGTCTGCTTCGTCCTCTACACCGCGGCGCTCTACACGGGCCTGCCGGCGGAGTGGATCGCCGCCTCCGACGCCGCATCGCCCTGATCGCTCAGGCGGGAATCGCCTCGTCGATCCAGCCGCCGCCAAGAACGAGATCCCCGTCGTAGCAGACGATCGCCTGCCCCGGCGCGACCAGCTCCTGGTTCTCGTCGAAGCGCACCTCGATCGACGGATGGCCGCCTTGATCGATGGCACGCACCGTGGCCGCCGCGGTCTCGCCGTGCAGCCGCCACTGAACCGTGCAGCGAAGTTGCTTCGACGGCAGGTCGCCCACGAGCCAGTTCACCTCGCTCGCGACCGCACCGCCGCAGCACATCCGCTCCTTCGGACCCACCACGATCTCGTTGGATCGAGGATCCTTCGCGAGCACATAGAGCGGAATCGACGACGCCACCCCGAGTCGGCGACGCTGCCCGATCGTGAAGTGCTGATGTCCCGGGTGTTCGCCGACCACGCGTCCCGCGTCGTCGAGAATGCGTCCGGGCACGACCGACTCCGGCGACCGACGCGTCACGAACGCCGCGTAGTCGTGATCCGGCACGAAGCAGATCTCCTGCGAGTCGGGCTTGTCGAAGACCGGAAGGCGACGGGACTCCGCGAGGCGCCGCACCTCGGGCTTGTGCAGCTCGCCGATCGGGAAGAGCGTCCTCGCGAGCCGCGCTCGACGAATCCCGAAGAGCGCATAGGTCTGGTCCTTCGCCGCGTCGAGACCGCGACGAAGGGCGGCCTCGCCTGCGGGCGTCGTCCCGATCCGCGCGTAGTGGCCGCTCGCCACATGCGTGCATCCGAGCGTCTCGGCGTGCTCATGGAGGCGACCGAACTTCAGCCAGTCGTTGCAGCGGACGCAGGGGTTCGGCGTGCGGCCGGCGTTGTACTCGCCGACGAAGTAGTCGATCACGCGGCCGAAGTCGCGCCGGAAGTTCATCACGTAGAGCGGGATGCCGAGTCGCGCCGCGACGATCCGCGCGTCCGCCGCGTCGTTCACCGAGCAGCAGCCCTGCTTGCGCCGACGCCCCCCGGTGCCGCAGGCTCCGACTTCGCAGGAACCTCCCTCGCGGAGACCGTCCGCGACGAGGCCCTCGGGCTCCTCCGGATCCCCGAGCCGCATGAAGCACCCGACCACCTCGTGGCCCCCCTCCTGCAGCAACGCGGCCGCGACGGAGGAGTCGACCCCGCCGCTCATGGCGAGCAGCACCTTCGCGGGAGCCTCGGCGGGGGCGGTTGGCACGAATCGAGTCTACGCCCGGGCCTCCGGACGCCACACCGCCTCGCCCGCGGCTACCTTGCCGCGAATGCTGCTCTACGCGGGGATCGATGAAGCCGGGTACGGGCCGATGCTCGGTCCGCTCTGCGTCGGCGCCTTCGCGTTCCGAATCGCCGAGGGCGAGGCGGCGGAGGGGCCGCCCGAGTTGTGGAAGACGCTCGGCTCCGTGGTCTGCCGCTCCCCTGCGGACGCGAAGAAGCGGATCGCGGTGGCCGACAGCAAGAAGCTCAAGACCGCCAACTCCGGCAAGAGTCACCCTCTTCGCCATCTCGAACGCGGCGTGCTGGCGTTCACGCTCGCCGGGGCGGAGGGCGCGTCGTTCAGCGACGACGAGGCCCTGCTCGGCCGCTGGGGACTCGATCTCCCGCGACTGCACGGCAAGCCGTGGTACCGCTCGGCCTCCCCGCTGCCTCTCGCGACCACCGCGGAACGGATCGGCATCGATGCCGCCAAGGTGCGTCGGGCGATGCGGGCCGCCGGGTTGGAGGTGCTTCCTCCCATGGTCGAGGCGATCGACGAGGAGAACTTCAACCGCCTCTGCGCCACCGCCGGCAAGGCCCACGTCAACTTCGTCGCTGCGATGCGGCTCGTCGATCGGCTCTGGCAAGCCCATCCGGACGCCCACCCCCGGGTGATGATCGATCGCCACGGGGGGCGGAACGACTACGTCGATCCGCTGCTTCGGGCCTTTCCGGGGGTCGATCTCACCGTGCTCGGCCAGACCGAGCGGGTCAGCCGGTATCGCCTCGAGCGGAACGGCTCGGCCATCACCCTCAGTTTCGAGACCGAGTGCGAGACCCGCCATTTCCCGACCGCGCTCGCCTCGATGGCCGCGAAGTTCACCCGCGAACTGCTGATGGCCCGCTTCAACCGCTACTTCGCGGCGATCTCGCCCGAGGTGAAGCCGACCGCGGGATACGTCCAGGACGCCCGGCGATGGCTCTCCGAGATCGGCCCGACCCTTCGGAGCCGCGGACTCCGCCGAGAAGACCTCGTCCGAATGGCCTGACGGAGGGCAAACTCTTGACTCGACTGGGGCGACCGTTACGCTAACGGGCTTCGTCCATTTTTGCGGATTCCGCCGACCGACCCCCCGATGCCGTCCGACGCCGCCATCCTCCCCGCACCTCCCTCGGCGCCCGCCGTCTCGGCGACCGAGGATGCTGCCGGCGACGACGACGCCGACCCCGACTCGTAGCGGCCGCCCCTCTTCGGGGCGTTTCCGGGGCCCCGCCTCCCCCCTTCACCGATCGTTCATCCGCCCGACTGCGAGTCGGACCCCGGAAGAGCCGATCTTCTCGAACTTCGCCGGCGTCTCCGAACGCCAACACCGAGGGACCTTCGCGGTCCCGGTGCTTCCCGAACATCTTCTTCCCCAGACGCGTCCGGGCGATCCCGGACCCCAGACCCGAGACCGACCATGTCGACCGACCTGAACTTCGTCCGCAACATCGGCATCTGCGCCCACATCGACGCCGGCAAGACGACCGTCACCGAGCGCATCCTCTACTACACCGGCAAGAACTACAAGATGGGCGAGGTGCACGAAGGCACCGCGACCATGGACTTCCTCCAGGAGGAGCAGGAGCGCGGCATCACCATCCAGTCCGCCGCGACGACCTGCCCCTGGGAGCACAAGGGCAAGACCTACAAGATCAACCTGATCGACACGCCCGGCCACGTCGACTTCACCATCGAGGTCGAGCGGTCGCTCCGCGTGCTCGACGGCGCGGTCGCGGTGTTCGACGGCAAGGAAGGCGTGGAGGCGCAGTCGGAGACGGTCTGGCGGCAGGCCGACCGCTACCGCGTCCCCCGCATCTGCCTCGTCAACAAGATGGACAAGCTCGGGGCGGACTTCGAGTTCAGCTTCAAGTCGATCCGCGAGCGGCTCGGCGCGAACGCCATCGCGGTGCAGATCCCGATCGGCCAGGCCGACACCTTCGAGGGCCTGATCGACCTGCTCGGCATGCGGGCGTTCTACTTCGACTCGACCGAACTCGGCTCGAAGGTCGAGGAGCGCGACATCCCCGACTCCATGAAGGACATGGCGGAGCTCTGGCGGGCCGACCTCGTCGAGAAGGCCTCCGAGCTCGACGACAACCTGATGGAGAAGTACCTCGAGAACCCCGACTCGATCACGATCGAGGAGATCAAGGCCGCCATCCGCAAGGGCACCCTCACCCGCGAGTGCTTCCCGGTCTTCTGCGGCTCCGCCCTCAAGTACGTCGGCGTGCAGCGGGTCCTCGACGGCGTCATCGACTACCTGCCGAATCCGACCGAGGTGCCCGCCGTCGACGGCGTCGATCCGCGCGACAGCGAGAACAAGCTCTCGCGTCCGCACGACCCGACCGCGCCCTTCTCGGGCCTGGTCTTCAAGGTGGTCTCGGACTCCCACGGCGACCTCACCTACATCCGCGTCTACTCGGGCACGCTCGAGAAGGGCGGACGCGTGCTCAACCCCGGCAACAACAAGCGCGAGATCGTCTCCCGCATCTTCGAGATGCACGCCAAGGACCGCGAGGCGCTCGAAGCCGTCGCCGCCGGCCAGATCGTCGCGGTGATCGGCCCCAAGAACTCGATCACCGGCGACACGCTCTGCGATCCCGACAACCCGATCATCCTCGAGAAGATGGACTTCCCCGAGCCCGTCATCTCGATGTCGATCGAGCCCAACACCGCCGACGACAAGAAGAAGCTCGGCGAGGCGCTCACCAC
>JBMSXH010000222.1:0-4858 GCA_049425445.1 Phycisphaerales bacterium
CGCCACGGTCGAGGGCAACTCTCGATCTCGCGATCGATGCCAGCGATGATCCAGCATCGATCCAGCCTCGATGCCGGACTCGAGGCCTCGCTCGATTCCTCGCTCGCTACCTTCCGCCCATGCCACATCCACTCGCTCACCGGCGTGTGCCCACCGGAGCCAGGCTCACGGTGCTGCTGGCGGCCCTGCATGCCTGCCTGCCCATCGCGTGCGCGGTCCGTCCGCCAGCCACGGTTCCCACGGTCGAGGCCTACGGCGCCGAGGGTCGCGGGCCGACTCGCAGCGATCTCGAGGCGCTCGCGGCGAACACGAATGAAGGCCTCGTGATCCGATACGCGGCAGGGGATCGGATCGCGGTGTCGCTCTCGGTCGAGGGAAGCGTGGTCGCCGTCGAGGAGCCGAGCGAGATCGTGGTGACCGTCAAGCAGCCGATCGAAGTCTGGTTCGGTCCGCGCGGCGTGCAGGTGCGCGTCGACGGTGATTCGTGGCGGCCGCTGCTCGACGCGATCGACGGCGACTTGGCGCTCTCCACCGGCTTTTCTTCGGAGGACGCGGTGAATCGAGCCACGATCTCGATTCGCGCCGAGCCTCGTCGCTGATCGACCCGCGCCCGCTGAACGAACCGATCGCGAAGGCGGAGCGGGGGAGTGGGAGAACTCCTCATGCCGGTGCCGACGAGTGCTGCGACCATTCGTCGATCGAGATGAACTGTCTCGGCTCGACCGACGAACCACTCGCTCGAGATCACCGCCGACCTGCCGCGCGACGTCATCGCCCGAGACTTCTCTCCGGCCTTGCGATGCGTGGCGGCGACGCCCCCGGAGGTGCCCGATGCACGCACCGCTGCGATCGAGGTCCGACGCCGTCCTGCCGTCGTCCGAGTCGACTCGACGAAGCCGATTCGTCGCGGCGACGAGCACCGCTGCGACGATCCTTTTCGGCGCGACTGCTTCCGCCTCCTGTCCCGGCGACCTCGATCACTCGGGGGTGATCGATGGCGGCGATCTGGGAATGGCGCTTCTGGCGTGGGGCACGGACGATCCCGCAGCGGATCTCGACGGCGATGGCGTGGTCGGCGGTTCCGACTTCGGTCTGCTGCTGATCGCGTGGGGGCCATGTCCCTGCGACGAGGCGATCGAACTCGAGCCGCTGCACGACGAGAGCACCCCGCAGGAGCCGGAGATCCTCTTCGAGACCGCCGACGCGCTGGTCACCCGCCTCGCCGATCGGGCCCGCGATCGTCATGCCCGCGAGGACGTCGTGAACGGCGTGGTCTTCCGCAAGTACGACCACTGGCTGCCCTTCTACTGGGAGCAGCGCATCGCCGAGATCGAGATCGTCGACCGCGTCGCCCGCGGCGGCGTCGGCGTCACCTTCAACTTCATGACCCACGACCGCCTCGACCCGGCGGAGTTTCGGACGTTCTTCGCCGACACCGATTCGGTGGCGCTCTACCACAACAACATGTCCGACCTTCCGGGTCAGGGCGTCTCGCTGGTGGCCGAGGTGCCGTCGGCGCGGTACCCCGGCGAGACCGAGTACCACTACACCGCCTCGGTCGAGCGACGCTTTCCCGATCAGGCGATGCTCGCCGTCGGCGACCGCATCGAGGTCGAACTCAGTCAGTTCCTGCTCGCGCCCCGAAACGGACGCAGCAACTACTACGGCACCGCCTTCCTCTATGTGGTCGGCGAGGGCGTGGTCCCGTGGTACGCCAAGCACAAGGAGGAAGCGACGACGCCCGAGGCGTACGCGAACGCGTCGTTCGACTCGTATCCAGTGCCCGAAGCGGCGCGCCTCGGGGGCCTGACGACGCTGCCGTACCAGTACTCGAACGAACCGCGGCATCGCTTCAAGCAGCTCGCAGGCAACATCTCGCCCGCCAGCGGGCACGAGTTCGTGCTCGGCCGACGCCTGCACCACACCGACTTCCGCACCGGCGGGCACTCCGAGCCCGGCAACCCCGCGCTCGACGAACTCGCGGGCCTCGCGGGCCCGACCTTCGTCAACACCAGTTGCGTGGCGTGTCACGTCGAGAACGGCCGATCGCTGCCGCCTGAGGTGGGTCAACCGCTCGATCGTGCCGTGGTGCGGGTCGCCGCAGACGCCAGCGGCACGCCCCATCCGCTGTGGGGCGAAGAGCTTCAATACCACTCGGTCGAAGGCGGTGAACTTCTCCTGGTCGAGGCCGAGAGTTTCACGGCGATGAGCGGCGTGCAGACCGAGGCGTGCGCCGATGTCGGCGGCGGACTGAACGTCGGCTTCATCGATGCGGGCGACTGGATGGCCTACGGCAACGCGCCGGTGACGATCGCCGAAGGCGGTCCCCATGTCGTCGAGTTCCGCGTGGCGAGCGCCGTGGGAGGCGGCTCGATCCGCTTCGAGGAGATGGGCGGCGGCACCCTGCACGCGACCGTCGCGGTGCCGAACACCGGGGGCTGGCAGACCTGGCAGACGATCTCGGCGACGGTCGACCTTGCCGCCGGCGAGCACCGCTTCGGCCTGAACGCGGCCGCGGGCGGCTGGAACCTCAACTGGTTCCGCGTGCGTTCGGCCGGAAGCGACACGGCGAGCGAACCCACGCCGATCCTTGCGGGCTGGGAAGAGACTCCCGGCACCTACGCCGACGGCACGCCCTACTCGTTGCGTCGGCCCATCTACGGATTCGAGGGCGAGACGCCGCAGTTCTTCTCGGTGCGGATGGCCCCGCCGCTGGTCGGACTCGGCCTGCTCGAAGCGGTCGACGAGCAGACCGTGCTTGAACTCGCCGACGAGTGCGACCTCGACGGCGACGGCATCTCCGGTCGCGTGCGCACCGTCGAGAGCCCGCTCGTCGCGACCGCGCAGCGGCTCGGCCGCTTCACCTTCAAGAGCGGTCGCGATTCGATTCGTCATCAGATCGCCTACGCCCTCAATCGCGACATGGGCGTGACCACCACGCTCGAGCCGATGCTCGATGGCGCGACCTCGCCCGAGGCGCCCGAACTCGACGACGAGTCGCTCGATCGCATGACGCGGTACGTCGCGCTGCTCGGCGTCGGTGCGAGGCGGGGTCTGACCGATCCGGTCGCGCTGCACGGCGAGACGCTGTTCGCGGCGGCGAACTGCTCGGCGTGCCACGTGCCCGAACTCTCGACCGGATCGCATCACCCCTACGCGGAACTGCGCAACCAGACCATTCGGCCGTTCACCGATCTCCTGCTGCACGATCTCGGCCCCGGTCTCGCCGACCCGATGGCGGAGGACGGAGTCCTCGGGTCGGAGTGGCGCACCGCGCCGCTGTGGAACATCGGCTTGACCGAAGGCGTCGCCGACGGCGAGGCGTATCTGCACGACGGTCGGGCGCGGTCGCTCGAGGAGGCGATCCTCTGGCACGGCGGCGAGGCGGAGGCGTCGAAGGAGGCGTTCCGGCAGATGTCCGCCGCCGATCGCGCGGCGCTGATCGCGTTCCTGAAGTCGCTGTGATCCGGGTTCCACGATCGCATGGGTGCGAGCGGCACGCGCCGGTCGAGTCGATTCGCGGTCGAGGCCCCCGGTCAAGGCCCCCGGTCAAGGCCGATGCACAACGCGACACCGCCCCGGGCGACCTGTGTGGAGCCTCCCGAGGCGGCGGTGTCTGGCGGCGGGTTGTCGAGCCGAGTCGGTCCGGGTGGCTTGGCCGAGTCAGCGGCGGCGTCTGAATGCCGCGCTTCCGAAGCCCGTCAGGACCAGGCTCGCGAGACCTCCGCCCGGGACCGCGGAGGGGGTTACGCCCGCGAGGATGCCCACACCGGCGGCATCCTCGTACGCCCAGTCGACGATCTTGCGAGGCTGGGCGCCTAAGGAGCCGGACAGCGACACGCGGAACCACCCGTAGTGGGTAAGGCCGCTGATGTTGAACCGGAAGCCGACGATGCTCTCCCCGTTCAGGGTGAGGTCGTTTGAGCTGGCGCCGTCGCCACTGGCGAAGGTGTTGCTTGGGCTTCCGTCGATCAGGGTGCCGACGGCGAGGTTCGCGAAGGAAGTCACGGGGGTGCCGCCGCCTCCGCCGCCGCTCGGCGGCCCCTGGAGATAGCCGACAGCGTTCGGGCTACTCTGATACCAGGTGAGGGTGGAAGGGTTGTACCCATTGATGTGCCAGCCACCCGTGACGGTGCTACCGACGCCGCCGCCGACGTTGTACGCGCCGGTGACGACGTTGAGGTACAGGCCGTTGAAGTCCGAGTTGATGGTGAGGTTCTGGTTCCCGAAGTACACGATGGCTGCCGATGCGGGTACGGCTACGCTCGCCGCGGCACACACAGCCAAGTGCATCCCTACACGAGTACGAACGTTCATCGATTTCTCCGCTGCTCGCAGGATTCTCGAGGTCAAGGGGGCGTGGCCGTTGCAAGGCCCGCGAGCGATGCCGACTTGACCGGCGAGGTCTCCGACGGGGCACGTTCCGCCCCAAGGAAACCCCCTCCCACGGAGCGTAACGCGTCGCGCCAAAGATTCGTCCGAGAGATTCGCCATGACCGTCTCCTGAAGCGCCCGTGCGGAGGCGTATCGGCGCGACGGCCAGGCGCGGTCGCTCAAGGAGGCGATCCTCTGGCACGGCGGCGAGGCGGAGGCGTCGAAGGAGGCGTTCCGGCAGATGTCCGCCGCCGATCGCGCGGCGCTGATCGCGTTCCTGAAGTCGCTGTAGGTCGAGAGCCTGCCCGGACGGGACGGAGTGGTCGCGAAGCGGCGTCGGGCAGGAGAGTTCCTGCGGACCCAGTACCGCTCGCCGACCGCGTGACTTCCCTCCCAGCCCTCGGTACCATTCCGCCCTCGTCGAATGACGGGCGATTAGCTCAGCTGGCTAGAGCGCACGGATCACACCCGTGAGGTCGAGGGT
>JBMSXH010000223.1:0-4855 GCA_049425445.1 Phycisphaerales bacterium
GGCACCGCGTCGGCGGAGCCCTTCCTCAGCCGCGAGCCGCTGGGACTGACGGGGTTGTCCGGGCTGACCTGAGCGACGCGATACCGCCGCCTTGGAGCCCGATCACTCAGGTCGCGCGGGGCGGCGGTGCGTTTGGAGGCTCGATGGCCTCGCCGCGGCACGGACGCCCATGCGATCACCGAGCCGAATGAACGCCGGACGTCAGATCGCCTTCACGATCTCGACGAGGCTCTCCGCGACGTGCTGTCGCTGCGCGTCGCTGAGATCGGGATAGATCGGCAGCGCGATCGTCTCGAGCGCCGCCCGCTCGGAGTGCGGCAGGCAGCCCGGCTCGTAGCCGAGGCTCTTGAAGCACTCCTGCATGTGCAGGCAGAGCGGGTAGTAGATCTCGGTGCCGATCTTGCGGTCGGCGAGCGCCTTGCGAACCGCATCGCGATGGGCCGCCGGCACGCGGACGACGTACTGGTTGTAGATGTGCCGAGCGCCTTCGGCCGCCGGCTTCGGATAGCGAAGCGGCAGCCCGCCTTCGTCGAGCGAGACGTCGCTCGCCGCGGCGCCGGCCTCGGAGAAGAACGCGTCGTAGAACGCCGCGTTCCGCTGACGGCCTTCGGTCCAGGCGTCGAGATGGCGGAGCTTCACCGAGAGCACCGCGGCCTGCAGCGCATCGAGCCGCGAGTTCATGCCGATCTCGGCGTGGTAGTACTTGGGCTCCATGCCGTGGTTGCGCAGGCGACCCATGCGCTTGGCGAGGTCCTCGTCGTTGGTGGTCATGAGGCCGCCGTCGCCGAAGCCGCCGAGGTTCTTGCTCGGGAAGAAGCTGAAGGTGCCGATCGCGCCGCGGTTGCCGACGCGGATGCCGTCGCGATCCTCGGTGCCAAGGGCCTGCGCGGCGTCCTCGACGACCGGCACGCCCTTGGCCTTCGCGATCGCGAGGATCGCGTCGAGGTCGAACGCCTGGCCGAAGAGGTGGACCGGCACGATCGCCTTCACCTTGCGGAAGTTCGGGCAGGCGAACGCCCGCTCGAGGCTCTCCGGGCACATGTTGTAGGTGGCGGGATCGACGTCGACGAAGACCGGCTTCGCGCCGAGCCGATGCACGCTGCCGGCGGTCGCGAAGAAGGTGTAGGTCGGGCAGATCACCTGATCGCCCGGGCCGACGCCGAGGGCCTGCAGGGCGAGGACGATCGCGTCGGAGCCGTTCGCACAGCCGACCGCGAAGCGCGACCGGTTGTACTGGGCGACCTCCTCCTCGAACGCCGCGACCCGCGGCCCCATGATGAAGTACTGGCTCTCGACGACCTCGCGGAGGATCGGCTCGATCTCCTCGCGGATGGTGGCGTACTGGGCCTTCAGGTCGAGCAGGGGGACGTCGATCACGGCGGTCGCGACTCCGGACATGGAATGGGCCTCGCGGGGAAGTGGCCGGAAACGGCCGAAGGGGTCAGTCTATCGGCGCGACCGATCTCGCCCAAGCACTTGGGCGATGTTCGACCGCTCCGCGGCCGATCGCGGACGGGACCTCCGCCGAAGACGCGGATGCCCCCCCGCTCAGCCGCCTCGATCGACGGCGGCGATGGAGCGAACGCCGGTTTCGATCCCCCGCCGGCGCTCCGCGGCCCCGGTCGCCCCCGCCGCGGCGACGCTCAGACGCCGGTGCTGCCGAAGCCGCCGTGGCCGCGAGCGGTCTCGTCGAGCGATTCGACTTCGGCAATCGCCGCCCTCGCGACCGGGGCGAGCACCATCTGGGCGATCCGCATGCCTGGCTCGACGGTGAAGGGCACTTTGCCCAGATTGATGAGGGGCACCTTCACCTCGCCGCGATAGTCGGCGTCGATCGTGCCGGGGGCGTTGGGCATCGAGATCCCGAACTTCGTGGCGAGCCCGCTGCGCGGACGCACCTGCAGCTCGAAGCCCGGCGGGAAGGCGACCGCGAACCCGCAGGCGACGAGCAGGATGTCTCCAGACCCGATCACGACCGGCGACTCGATCGCCGCGTGCAGGTCCATGCCCGCGGCGTGCTCGGACTGGTAGGCGGGAATCGTCGCGAGCGGCGAGAGCCGCCTGATGCGCAGCGAGACGGGAGCCGAGGCGTGAAGCGGAGTTGACGGCGAAACGCTCGCCGCGAGGTTCGATGATTCGTGCATCGCGCGAGTGTAACCCGCGCGGTGCGATCGTCATCCCTTGCCGAGCGCCTTCACCGCCGCGAGGACCTCCTCGGCGTGGCCCGGCACCTTCACGTTGTCCCAGCGCCGCGCGACCTTGCCGGCCGCATCGATCAGGTAGGTGGTGCGCACCACGCCCATGTACTTGCGGCCGTACATCGACTTCTCCTGCCACACGCCGTACTTCGCGCAGATCGCCGGCTCGCCGCCTTCGGGAGCGACGTCGGCGAGCAGCGTGAAGTTGAGTTCGTGCTTGTCGACGAACTTGCGGTGGCTCTTCTCGTCGTCGGGGCTCACCCCGAGCACCGCCGCCTTCACCTTCGAGAAGTCGGGCTTCAGGTCGCGGAAGGCGCAGGCCTCCTTGGTGCAGCCGGAGGTGTCGTCCTTGGGATAGAAGTAGAGGACGACCGGCTTGCCCGCGAAGTCGCTCAGGCGATGCGCCTGTCCGTCCTGATCCTTCGCGGAGAACGCGGGGGCCTTCTTGCCGGGCTCGATGAGGGGCATGGGTGGGTCTCGCAGGGTGCGGGCGCGGGAGATCGTCGGAACGATCGCTTCGACGCGACGCGACCTCGCGATTCGCTCACCCGCGGTCGTCGCGGCGATACGCGAGATCGGGGCGTCGGCTCGAATGCGACTCGAGATGCTTCGAGCGCCAGCATCCGACCCAGCGGTTCGGCTCGATCTCGTGCAGGCAGTACTCGTTGCGGTCGGGCGCGAGTTCGGGCATCACCTCCGCGGGCGTCTCCGGCCACCACGGGACGATGCCGTCGCGGAAGCCCGGCAGCTTCCGGAACTCCTCCGGGCTGCCGACGATCTCCTCGACGGTGGTCAGGCGATGGCGGCGATCGTGCAGGCCGGGGATCGAGTTGAAGAGCCCGCGGGTGTAGGGGTGCAGCGGACGATCGAAGAGCTCGAAGACGTTCGCGTACTCGACGACGCGGCCGGCGTACATCACGCACACGACGTCGGCGTTCTCCGCCACCACGCCGAGGTTGTGGGTGATGAGCATGATGGCCATGCTCCGCTCCCGCTGCAGATCGCGCAGGAGATCGAGGATCTGCGCCTGGATCGTCACGTCGAGGGCGGTGGTCGGCTCGTCGGCGAGCAGCAGGTCCGGCTGGCACGCGAGCGCCATCGCGATCATCACCCGCTGCCGCATGCCGCCGGAGAACTGGTGGGGATAGGCCTTCAGCCGCTCCTCGGGCTTGGGAATGCCCACTTCCTTCATAGCCCGCACCGCGATCGCCTGCGCCCCGTCGACATCGACCTTCTGATGCAGCAGGATCGCCTCGACGATCTGGTCGCCGATCGTGTAGACCGGGTTCAGCGAGGTCATCGGCTCCTGGAAGATCATGGCGATCTCGCCGCCGCGCACCGCGAGCATCTCCTGCTCGCTGCGGGTGAGCAGGTCGCGGCCCTTGAAGAGGATCGACCCGCGATCGAAGCGGCCCGGCGGACGCGGGATCAGCTGCATCGAGCTCATCGCGGTCACGCTCTTGCCGCATCCGGACTCCCCCACCACCGCGACGGTCTGCTCGGGGTAGATCGTCATGTGCACGCCGTTCACGGCCTGGATGCGTGGACCGCCGGTCGAGTTGTCGAAGCTCACCGCAAGATCGGCGACCTCCATGAGCGGCGTGTCGCGGTCGATCGCGCCCTTCGCCGTCGCCGGACTCGTCGAGGTGGTGCTCATGCCTGCGCCGCCTTTCGGAGCTTCGGATCGATCGCGTCGCGAAGCGCTTCGCCGAGCAGGTTGTAGCCGAGCACGGTGAGGAAGATCGCGAGACCCGGGAAGATCGCAAGCCACCAGACGAAGGTGCCGGTGGTGTTGGTGGCGCTCGCGAGCAGCTTGCCCCAGCTCGCCTGCCCCTCCGGCCCGAGCCCGAGGAAGCTGAGCGTGGCCTCGGCGAGGATCGCCGCGGCGATCGCGAACGACGCGTCGACGAGGACCGGCGTCACGCCGTTGGGCAGCATGTGCTTGAAGAGGATCGAGCGAAGCGGCAGGCCGACCGCGCGGGCCGACTGCACGAAGTCCTGGTTCCGCATGCGGAGGAACTCGGCGCGAATGAAGCGCGCCGCGCCCGTCCAACTCACGCACCCGATGATCGCCATCATCACGTAGGTGTTGCGCGGCAAGACCGCCGCGGCGACGATCAGCAGGAAGAGCACCGGGATCGCCATGAAGATCTCGACGACCCGGTAGAGCAGCAGGTCGACCTTGCCGCCGAAGTAGCCCATGAGCGAGCCGATCGTCACCCCGATCACGACCGCGATGCCGGTCGAGACGAGGCCCACCGAGATCGACAGACGGCAGGCGTGCATCATCTGGCTGAGCACGTCGCGTCCGACCGCGTCGGAACCCATCACGAAGCGGCGTTCGCCGAACTCGCCCTCGACGCCGAGCTTCTCGCCGACCGGAAGGCCCGGCTTGACGAGGTAGAGGTCGCTGCGGGACTGGTTCGGCGACCACGGGACGACGGTCCAGGTGTTCCGCATGGTGCCGGCCTGCTCGCCCTCGATGAAGGCGTCGTAGTCGACGAGCGGATCGACCCAGCGATCGACGACGAGCGTGCCGGCACCGAACGCGACGACGAGCGCCGCGGCGATGCGACCAAGCCGCGAGTCGCAGGTCGGCACGACGAGGGCGAGCAGCGTGAAGACGAGCCCGATCGCCGCGGCGGCCGCCGCCGGGG
>JBMSXH010000224.1:0-4846 GCA_049425445.1 Phycisphaerales bacterium
CGGTCGTCAGCAGCGAGGCTTCGAAGCAGGACGGCATCAGGGCCTACGGTGAGATCGCCCGCAAACTCGAAGTGCTTCCCTTCGCCTCGCTCAACGATGCGCTCTGGAGCGGCGACGACCAGACGGCGGCCCTCGATCGGCTCGGGGTGCCGAAGCGGTTCCTGCTCTTTCCTTCGCAGGCCTGGCCGCACAAGGGCCATGCCACGCTGGCGGCGGCGCTCGCGAAGGTGCCCGAGGCGAGGCTTGTGGCCAGCGGGTTTCGTCCCGACGATCCGCGGCTTGGTGCGAGGGCTCGCGAGGCGTTCGAGTCGGCCAAGGTCGCCGATCGAGTCGCGATGCTCGGTCTGATCCCACGCGGGGATCTGGCGGCGCTTCTCCGCAGCGCGGCCGCGGTCGTCCAGCCCTCGACCTTCGAAGGGTGGAGCTATCTCGTCGAGGATGCGATCGCCGCGGGGCGGCCGCTCGTGCTCAGCGATCTTCCGGTGCATCGAGAGCAGCGGCCCGAGACGTGTGTGCCGGTCGAGTGGTTCGAGCCGGGTTCGGTCGTCGGTCTGGCCGAGGCGATCGCGAGAGCCTGGCATGCGAAGGCGCCGCGGCATGATCCGCAGCAGGAGGCGCAAGGACGGGCGAACGCCGAGTCGCGTGGTCGGGCCTGCGGCGAGAAGTTGGTGCACATTCTCGCGATCGCTGGAGCGAGGTTCAGGCTCGACTGCTAGGCGACCGCACGAGCGGGCCGATTGGTGCCTTCCAAGCGCTTCGCGCGATGCGGTGCGGCCGCAGATCGTGATGGCTCACCGATCGCTGGCCGCCGAAGAGGAGGATCGTGCCGTCGGCGACGGTCGCGGCGGCGTTCTTCATGGGACTCGGCAGCCGGCCGATCGAGGACCACCGGTCCTCGTCCGGGTCGTAGACCTGAACCGCATCGCCGCATCGGTTGGGCGCGAGAATGCCGCCGATGACGATCGCGAGGCGCCCATGCAGGGCGATCGAAGTGTCGGTGTGGGAGACGGGCGTGGGCAACGGGGCGATCGTGGACCACTCTCGCTTGATGGATCGGAATCGGTAGCAGTCTGCGAAAGCGGGCGAGCCCATGTCGCTGAGTTCGCACGTGAACTCGGGATCCCCCGGCACCGCCGAGGCGTCTCCACGCTGACCGCCGAAGACGAAGAGGTCTTCGTCGATCACCACGCCTCCACGATGGGTGCCAACGATGGGAATCGGAGGCTCCTCGCGCCACGCCGCCTCGTCGGCTTGTCCGTCGCGAATCGCGAGACTCCAGTGTTCGTCCCGCGAACGCGGTCTCTCGGGCCCCGTGCCGCCGATCACATGCAGCCTGCCTCGTGCGTGGAGCAGGATCGGCGCGTAGCGGATCTCCGGAAGAGGAGGCAAGGTGTGCCAGCGGAACTGCTCGGTGTCGAGCGACCAGACCTGATCCGTTCCGGGGCTGCACTGCGGGCCGACCTGGCCTCCCGCAAGGAAGAGCCACCGGTCGTCGGCGGTGGTGCAGCCAAGGTGGGTCGAGGCCGACCCATCCGGCATCGCGATCGGCTCGAGCCAGCGCTCGCGACGCAGGTCGAACACGTCGATGTGATGAAGCACGGCATCGAGTCCATCTCGATACCCGGCCACGATCAGGATGCGATCCCCCATCGCGGCGATGGCGGCCTCGAGCCGGTAGTGGCCCATGGGCGTGATCGCTCGCCACGCCAGGTCACCTTCGCGGCCAAGGGCGTCGAAACCGCGCTGCTGCGATCGCCGATGCGACCAGACTGGCGCAATCCGGGCCATGACGGAGCCGAGTGTCCTTCGGAAGGAGCCCATGGGGCCTGTATCGGCGATGTCACCGCGCCGCGGCGCAAACGCCGATGACCCCGCGATGTCATGGGACCCGATCCACCGAGCCTGGGCGGTCCGCGAACTGGAACGCCTCGCGCCATGGCTTCCCGACGCGGCGACCTTCGGCCTCGCTCGACTGCGCGAGCGAGCCGGGGAAGCAGACTTCGGGACGATCGATGATCGTCAATCGCTCGCGGAGCTCCGCGCTACCGCTGCAGCGGCGATCCGGGCGGACGATTCGCAGTGGCCGCGGACCCCGATCGCATCGCGGTTGAAGCGCCGGATGCACCGCGCCGTGGAAGGCACGTGGCTGGAACGGTCGATCCGAACGCGCCGCCGTCAGCCGCCGGCGTCCGAGGTCTCCCGCCCTGCCGTTCGTGGCGAGGCACCGACCGTGCTGCATGCGATCCACGCGCTCACGAGCGGAGGAGCGCAGCAACTTGTGGTCGACCTGGTGTCGGATCCGGAGTCCGGGCTGAGGCATCGGATCGTCGCGGCAAGGGTGCCGTTCCCTCGTCACTACCCGGGTCTCCAAAGCACGGTGCTCGATCATCCAACGGTGCCGGAGTTCCGAGCACTGCTTCGTCGATCGCGAGCGAAGGTCCTGCATCTGGCCCACTACCACCATCCCACCGAGGTTCGCGTCGCCGCGTGGTACGACGCCGTCGGGCGGGCGGCATGCCTGGAGGGCGTGCCGATCCTGCAGTCGAACATGACGCCGGGAGATCCGTGGATCGATCCGGCGGATCCGTTCGGCCGCAAGGGACCTGCACGATCGATCGTCTGCTGCAGCGACTGGAGCCTCAGGAACAGCGGACTGGCGGGCATGGATGGCGCGGTGATCCATCCGGGAACGCCGTTGGCCTGGTTCGACGCGAGGGCCGAGCCGCGGCGGTCGCCGTCGGGTTCGCGAGACGGCTTTCGAATGGGTTTTGCCGCACGGCTCGACGGCGACAAGTTCGGCGACTCGATCGCGACGATCCTCATCCAGGCCGCCGCCTTCGAGCCGTCGCTCTCGTTCGCGATCGCCGGCGATGGCGGTCTTCGCGCCGGCCTCGAGGATCGGCTGAGACGGGCCGGCATCGCCGAGCGCGTCGAGTTTCGCGGCCGGATCGCCTTCGAGGATCTTCCCGCCTTCTACGCGTCGCTCGACGTCGCGATCGCGCCGATGGCTGCCGACACGTTCGGATCCGGCTCGGTGCATGCGATCGCGAGCGGAACGCCAGTGGCCGGATTCGCTGCCGCGGCGCTGCCGGAGATCCTCGTGCACCCGTCGGCCATGGCGCCGGCAGGTGACGCGCGGGCGCTGGCGGAACGCGCGGTGTCGATCCTGCGTGACCAGGCGCTGCGCGACGAGGTCTGGACCGCGCAACGCCGAAACGCCGAACGGCGCTTCGACCTCGCCGTCATGCGGCGCGAGTACGCAGCGCGGCTTCGCTCGCTTGCGTCGTCGGGGAATCGATCGACGGCGCCCTGACCAACGGAGGGTTCCGCGAGGGACCGTGTCGCGGCGGGAATCGCGGCGAGTTCGTGCCGTCCGCGCAGGCTGCACGCCTTCGCGTGCGCGGACACTCACCCGCGCTTCATGATCCGCTCGATCTCGGCGACGGTCTTCGGGATCGACGCGGTGAGGTTGCGCGGGCCCTTCGCGGTCACCTCGATGTCGTCCTCGATGCGGATGCCGATCCGCTCGGACGGGATGTAGATCCCCGGCTCCACCGTGACGACGGCGCCCGCCTTCATCGGCTCGTCCGGATTCGCGTCGTGGACCTGCAGCCCGAGGTGGTGCCCGGCGCCGTGGATGAAGTACTCGCCGTAGCCAGCGTCGACGATCACCTTCCGCGCCGCCGCGTCCATGTCGGACAGCCGCTTGCCCGGCACGCACGCCTTGATGCCCGCGTCGAGCGCCGCGAGCACGATCTCGTAGAGCTCGCGTTGCCGCTTGGTGAAGACGCCGTCGGCGGGATAGGTGCGGGTCACGTCCGAGGCGTAGCCGCCGAGCTCGGCCCCCGAGTCGATCAGCACGAGGTCGCCCGCGGCGATCGTGGTGTTGTTCGCGTGGTAGTGGAGCACCGCGGCGTTGAGGCCGGTGCCGACGATCGGGCGATACGCGTGCCGCCGGCTGCCCGCGGCGCGGTATCCACGATCGAGCGCCGCCTCGACCTCGAACTCGTTCGCGCCGGCACGAATCGTGCGAAGCGCCTCGAGGAACCCCGCCTTGGTCGCCTCGCCGGCGCGTCGGATGAGCTCGACCTCCGAGGCGCTCTTGACGGCCCGCAACTTCGGGATCGCCTCCATCTGCTCGACGATCTCGAGGCCGGGAATGCGCTCGGCGACCTGCCTGAAGAGGGCAAGATCCGGCGAGATCGGCGCGTCGTACGCCGCGGGCGGATGCAGGCACGCGAGGCGCCGGGAACGCAGCGCCGCGGCGTTGAGGCTTCGTGCGAGGAACCGCAGCCGCTGGATCGAACCGAAGCCGTAGCGGGCCTTGAGCGGGCTGCCGATCGACTCGCGCAGGCCGTCCCAACGCTCGAGTTCCGGGTCGAGCGGCCGAAGGAAGAGGACCGCGCGACTCGCGGGAACGGGGTTCGTCGGGTCGAGCAGAAGCACGGCGCCGGGCTCGTCGTCGACGCCGGTCAGGTACTCGAAGTGGGCGTGGGGTCGAAAGGGATTCTCGCCCACCGCGTCGCCCGCGAAGACGATGCCGACCGACTTGCCGAGCGCCGCGAGCACCTTCTCGCGACGCTTCGCGAACTCCGCGAGCGGGATCGTCGGCGCCGCGGAGTCGGCCATCCCTTCGGACGAGGACCTTCGAGAGGACGCGGACTTCTTCGTGGTGTTGCGAGGCATCGGAGGATTGGACCGGCGGGCGCGGGGAGCGTCAATGTGGGTGAGAAGAGGAGAGGAGGAGAAGAGGAGAAGAGGAGACGGCGAGAGGAGTAAGGAGAGAGGAGAGAGGAGAGAGGAGAGAGGAGTCAGGAGAGAGGAGTCAGGAGAGAGGAGTAAGGAG
>JBMSXH010000225.1:0-4843 GCA_049425445.1 Phycisphaerales bacterium
CACCTTGTAGGCCGGCAGCGTGGCGCGGCAGTGGTGCTGCAGGGCGGCCGCGTCGAACGCGGCTCCTTCGTGCAGTTCCACGAACGCCAGCGGCACCTCGCCGCGCATCGGATCCTGCATGCCGATCACGGCCGCGTCCTTCACCGAGGGGTGCCGGTTCAGCACCTCCTCGATCTCGCGCGGGAACACGTTCTCGCCCGCGATGATCAGCATCTCCTTGATCCGCCCGGTGATCGAGAGGAACCCGTCCGCGTCGAAGCGCCCCATGTCGCCGGTCCGGAAGAATCCCGCCTCGTCGAAGACCGCCGCCGTCTCCTCCGGGCGCTTGAAGTAGCCCATCATCACGTTGGGGCCCTTGATGCGCACCTCGCCGTCCTCGCCGGCCGCGCAGAGTCGTCCGTCCTCCGCCACGATTCGCTCCTCGACCCCGGGCATCGGTCGACCGACCGAATGGGGGCGATGCTCCTGCGGCCGGCACCAGTTCGCGACGGGACCGGTCTCGGTGAGGCCGTATCCCTCGTCGATGGTCACCCCGAATCGCTCGCGAAAGCCCTGCGACACCGCGTCGGGCAAGGGCTCGCCGCCGGACACCGCGTAGCGAAGCGACGAGAAGGCGTCGTCGGGCGCCGACTTCACCATGCGAAGCGCGTTGAACATCGAGGGAATCGCGACGAACGCGGTCGGACGATGCCGCACCGCGAGATCGACGAGCCGCTTCGGGATGAACCTCGCGGTGAACACGGCCTTGCAGCCGCTCGCCAGCGGCAGCAGCGTCAGCACGGTGAGGCCGAAGCTGTGGAACTGCGGCAGCACGCCGAGGACGACGTCGCGGCGCGTGAACCCCGCCCATTCGCGACACTGCCGGACGTTGGCTTGGAGATTCCGCTCCGCCAGCATCACACCCTTGGGGCGGCCGGAGGTTCCGGAGGTGTAGAGGATCACCGCCGGATCGCGCGACGCGACCCCGCGCAGCCTTCGCGGCGCCGGCAGGCCCCGCAGGCGATCCCGCATCTCGTCGAGTCGCAGTTGCCGCACGCCTGCCGGCAAGCCGCCGACAAGGTCGACCATCGGGCCGATGGTGACGACCGCGTCGAGCTCGGCGTCCTCGATGACGAAGGCCAACTCCTCGGGATTGAGCAGGTAGTTGAGCGGCACCAGGGTTCGGCCGGCCGTCCAGGCCGCCAGCGCCGCGGCCGGAAAGAGCCCGGAGGTCGGAAGCATCACGCCGACGCGGGGACGCCGTGTCGCGGCGGCGATCTCGCGGGCGAGATGCCACGACAGCGCCAGCAACTCGAACGACCTCCACTCGCGTTGATCGTCGACGACCGCGATGCGGCGAGGATGAAGGAGCAACTGGTTGCGGATGGTGCGAATCAGGCCCATGGGGAGTGCTACGGTACCGAGCGTTCGCCGGGCGCTCCCGTTTCCGAAGCCGGCCTCGCTGCCGCGTCGATGGAAGCGAGGTCGGAGAGGAGTCGAACCCACACCATGCCCACGACCTTCACCGTGATCGTTCGACTGGCCTTCATGATCGTCGCCTCGAGCCTGCTGGCCGCAGGTTGCGCCAGTGCCCCCGCCTCGACCGGAGCGTCCGAGGCGGAAGCCGCGTACCGACGCGGTGACTTCGCCGCCGCCGAGCGCCTCGCCCGACAGGCCGAGGAGTCCGGCCGAGGCCTTGAACGCGAGGAAGCGGCCTACATCGCGGGCTTGAGCGCCGCCAAGCTCGGCGACCTCGACAAGGCTTCGCGAGAACTCCGGATCGCCGCGGCGTCTTCCGATGCCGATCTCGCGGCGCGAGCCAACGCCTCGCTCGGCAGTGTCGAGCAGGCCCGGGGCGAGGTCTCGGCGAGCCGACAGTCCTATCGCCGGGCCGCGGATTCCCCCGATCCCGAGGTGGCCGATCGCGCCGATCGACTCGCTGGCGGTGGTTCGGATGCGGGCCGGGTCCCGTCCGGGGCGTCCGGCGGACCGACCTCGGGATTCGTCATGCAGGCCGGTGCCTTCTCGTCGCAGGACGCCGCTCGTCAGCGGGCGACGGCGCTCGCCGAGACCGCGCGGCGGGCCGGCCTCGGCGAGCCAAGGGTGGTGCCCATTCGCGATCGCAGCGGCCGAACCCTCTGGGCGGTTCAGATCGGAGCCTTCCCGGATCGCCGGCAAGCCGGATCGATGCGCGATCGACTTGGGCATCCGGAGTGGGCGATCGAAGCCGTCGGATCGCGGTGATGCTCGGATCGTCCGGCGGCTCGAGGTCGTACAGTCGATGGGGACGTCCCCACCGGATGTCCGACGGGAGAGACCGCCCATGAACGCGCTCGTCCTCGTGTTGGTGACGCTTTCCTGGTCGCCTCCGGCGACCGCCGACGTCTCCTCGACGCCGGCTCGCGGCGACGCGCCTTCGCGCGCCTCGATCTCCGAAGTGCCCGCGTGCCTCCGGCAACCCCTTCCCCGCCGCGGTGGCGTGCCGCGGATGGAGCGGTCCGATCCGAGCCTGACCTCGTCGCGGTTGTCCGGATCTTCCGCGAGTCGCCGCGCGGAGGACGAGATCCGTGCGATTCGCCGTCGCTGGCTCGGTCAGCGGAGAGATCCAGAATTGCGAACGGAGGGGATCGCCCGACTCGCGGAGTACACCGAACCCACGGCCCTGCTGCCGATGCACGAGGTGCTTCGCGAGGAGAAGGACGACGTGAGGATCGCGATGCTCGATCACTTCGCGTCGCTGGGCTCTCCCGGGCAGGCGGCGCTGGCGTTCGTCGCGATCCGCGATCCCGATGCCGGCCTTCGTGGCGAGGCGCTGCGAAGACTCGATCGCCCGGCCGATCCGGGAGCCCTCGCGATGCTGGACGAAGCGCTTCGCGAACGCCGACACGAGACGGTCAATCGCGCCGGACTCGTGGCTGGCCATCTGCAGGCGCTCGAGGCGATCCCGCATCTGATCTTCGCGCAGGTCGCCGCCGATGAAGTCCCGGCGAGCGGCGACCTCGCCTGGATCGCGATCGGCTCGCAGATCTCCTACGTCGCCGATCTGGTCCCGGTGGTGGGCAACAACGTCGGGGCGTTTCAGCCGGTCGTCGGCACCATCATGGAGGGCGTCGTGCTGCAGGTGCAGGACGCCGTCGCGATCAGCTACCGCACCGATGTGCACCGATCGTTGGTCGCGATGACCACCTACGACTTCGGCGAATCCACGGAGTTCCTCGGCTACGACCCGGCCCGCTGGCACGCCTGGTTCAACGAGGTGTACGTGCCGCACAACGCGGCGAAGGTCGCCGCGGACCGCGCCATCGAACAGGCGATCGAGCCATCGCCCGTTCCCTGACGCCCGAACCGACTCGCCGAGTTCATCCGGCCATCGAGCGAATCGCCTCGGCCAGGCGTTCGTACTGCTCCGCCCGATTGTGCACCATCGCCGAGATCCGAACGAAGCGACGTCCGCCCCAGTCGATCACCGGAAGTTCGATCCGATGGAGATCGAGGATCGCCTTCTGCAGGTCCTCCGGCCGATCGAAGCGATCCGCGAGCCGCTTCGGAACCTCGACGACCGCCATCGATCCGAGCAGCGAACCGTCGAGCGGCGACATCGGCTCGACCCCGAGGCGATCGACGAGCATCGCGTGGGCCCAGGTCGCGAGGGCGTGGTTGTGGGCGCGGATCCGATCCCACCCCACCACCGCCAGATCCTCGATCGCATCCTTCGCGACGATCCAGCCGGAGATGTCGCGAGTGCCCTGCCAATCGAACTCGCTGCCGAACCCCTCGCGATAGAAGTGGCTCGTCACGTTCGGATGGACCCGCTCCCGAACTCGCCGAGACGACCACAGGAATGCGGTGCCGAGCGGTGCGCAGACCCACTTGTGCAGGTTCGCGGCGTAGTGGTCGGCATCGAGCGTCGCCACATCGAGATCGAGCATGCCCGGAGCATGCGCGCCATCGACGATGATCTCGATCGACCGCTCTCGGCACCGCCGCACGATCGACTCGACCGGAAACCGAATCGCGGTGGCGGAGGTCACGTGGTCGACGAGCACGAGGCGGGTCGGCGCGGTGATCCACGGCTCGATCGCCGCGAAGATCTCCTCCGAGCTTTGCAGCGGCAGCGGCACCGGCACTTCGACGAGTTCGAGAGCGTGCTCGTGCGCGAGCCGTCGCAGGGTCTGGCGCACCGCGTGGTAGACGTGATCGGTGGTGACGATCCGGTCGCCCTTCCTCCACGGGATCGAACGCATCGCGGCGTTCACCGCTTCGGTCGCGTTGGTGACGAAACCGAGCCCCTCCGGATCCGCGCCGACGAAGGACGCGACCGCCTCCTTCGAGGGGGCGAGGAACTCGCGAACCCGACGCCCGAGCATCTCGATCGGCCGGGCCTCGATGCGATCCCGCCACACTCGCTGTCGCTCGAGGATCGATCGGGTCCGGGCCCCGAAGCTCCCGTGGTTGAGGAAGGTGATGGACGGGTCGAGCAGCCACCGTCCGGGATCGACCCGCTCGGAAGGCGTCAGGACCTCGGGAGGGGCGGCGATCGTCGGGGAGGGCATCGGCGAAGACTACCGCCGGCCGGCACGCCCCGGGGCCCCTCCTGGGCCCGTCCTGCGCCCCTCCGGAGACCGTCCGACGGTCCCCGGAGGACGGGTTCTGTTGGGACTAACATCTCCCGAACAGATTCTGGAGTTCCGCGACCAACCGATCCGAAACACTTGCCTCGCCATCGACGGCGGACGTGGCCCGTCGAGCCGAGGAGTTTCCGATGCCTCTCGAAGCCCCCCTGATCCAACTAGGTCCCGGTCCCTCCTGCCAACGGCGGTGGTACAGCGGAGATCGGAAGAGCACACGTCTGAACTCCAGTCAC
>JBMSXH010000226.1:0-4840 GCA_049425445.1 Phycisphaerales bacterium
CGACGGGGCTGCCTCAGATCGACTTTCGCATCGTCGATTCGATCACCGACCCGCCAGGACGCGAGGCGTTCGCGACCGAGACGCTACTGCGGATGCCGGGCTGCTTCGTCTGCTTCAAGGCCGACTCGATCGAGGTTGTCCGCCACCGCGCTTCGGGACCTCCCACCTTCGGCAGCTTCAACTCGGCGGCGAAGATCACTCCGACGACGATCGATCTGTGGGCCAGCGTGCTCCGCGCGATTCCCGACTCGCGACTGCTCCTCAAGGCGCGAGGGCTCGACGATCCGTTTGTCGCCTCGCCGATCTTCGACTCGTTCCTCGCGCGAGGGATCTCGGCCGATCGGATCGAACTCCTCGCCCGCATCGAGGACTCGCGTGGTCATCTCGCCCTCTACGGCGAGATCGACGTCGCGCTCGACACCTTTCCCTATCACGGAACGACCACCACCTGCGAGGCCCTCTCGATGGGGGTCCCCGTCGTCTCGCTCGAGGGAGACGCCCATCGGAGTCGCGTGGGCGCAAGCCTGCTCGCGGCGAGTGCCGCGATGCGCTCGTCGAACCTCGAGGAGTTCGTGACTCTGGCGGTCTCGACGCTCTCCTCGGAGCAGTCCTCGCAAGAGCGCCGATCGCGACTCGATGACCGCCTGATCGATGGCCCCTCCTTCGCCGATTCGTTCGGCCAACTGATCGGTTCCGCGGGCGACATGGCCCGATGATTCGAGCGGGCCGGCTCCATCGTCCGAGCCGGCGTCGGCTCCCACGCGCCGATGCCGATAGACTCGGCGATGCGCCCGATCTCGGGCCGCCACCACGCAGGAGACGATCATGAGTTCGGAGGCAGGGAACTCGAGTCACGATCCGACCATTGCCAAGGCATGGAAGGCCGCGGAATCCGGGCGTCTCGAAGAAGCTGATCTCCTGTTCGAGCAGGCCTGTTCGGGCGGTGCCGCGGGCGACGCCTACAACGGGCGCGGCGCAATTGCCGCGAAGCGCGGCGATCTCGTGCGGGCCGCTGAGCTCTTCGAGCAGGCCTGTCGACGTTCGCCGAAGGAGCCGCTCTTTCACTATCAGCTTGGCGTGGCGATGCTCTCGACCGGTCGGCCCGATGCGGCGATTCGGGCCTTCGAGGCCTCCGTCGAACTCGATCCGGAGTTCGGCCACGGGTGGTTCAACCTCGGCGCAGCGCGAAGCCATGCCAATCAGCCCGACATGGCGCTGGACGCCTTCAGGCGGGCCGCTTCCGCGTCGCGGCCCGTCGAACAGGCGGAGATCTCGATCATCGCGACGCTCCGGACCGTCGGTCGGCTCGAGGAAGCCGTCACCGCTGCGCGCGAGGCGATCTCGAAGCGCGACGAGTACGCCGCGGCATGGAACGAACTCGGGCTGTGCCTTGCCACCAAGGGCGATCTCGACACGGCGATCGCATGCTGGGATCGCGTGATCGAACTCGAACCGTCGTTTCATGAGGCGAGATTCCAGCGTGGGGTCGCCGCCGCGATGCGAGGCAGACTCGACGAGGCGGAGCGAATCTATCGCGACCTGCTCGCCCGCGACCCGAAGCACACGCGAGCTCGCGTGAATCTCGCGGGACTACTGACCAGACGGGGAGATCTGGGCGGAGCCGAACGAGAGTTGACCACCGCCGCGCCGCACGCCGGACCGTTCGCGGCCACGGTCGCATTGGCCATGGCGGATCTCCGACTGCGTCAGGATCGGATCGTCGAGGCCGAGAGCATCTATCGCGAGGCGATTCGGCTCGCACCCGGCGATCTTCGGGCACAAGTCGGACTGATCGGCGCCCTGCTCGCCCAGGATCGAGCCGAGCCCGCCCTTGCGCAGATCGAGCGGTCCGAGGCTGCGGCCCCGAACGAGCCGATCTGGAACGACTGTCGAGCCGAGGCCTTCTTCAAGCTCGGTCGCCATGAAGAGGCCCGCAAGATCCTCGATCGTGCGATCGCAAGCCACGGCCCGGCCGCCGTGCGCCTCGCGCTGCTCGGCCGAATCCACGAGGCGCTCGGCGATTCGACTTCGGCGCTCGAAGCCTACGACCGCGCTCTTGGAATCGACCCGAACTACGAACCCGCGAGCGAAGGCCGACGTCGACTGGGCAGTTGATCCGCGTCGGATCGCGCGCCGGAGTGAGGACCGGCGATTCGGACGGGTCTCGGTTCCTGCGAGTCCGATCGACTCACTCGGCCGGCGGAACCGCAAGAATCGAGCACGGCGCGCGACGCAGGACGCGTTCGGCGGTGCTGCCGAGCACCAGATCGCGCAGATTCGTTCGGCCCCGCGTGCCGAGCACCACGAGGTCGGCGGCGTTGGCGAGCGCGAAGTCGACGATGCCGACCCCGTGGCTTCGATGTTCGAGCACGTGGCAACTCGGCTTCACCCAGCGGGTCTCTGGATCGCCTGGATCGCAGAACCGCTCGAGCCGGCGAGAGAGTCCGTCGAGGAACTGCTTGCGGTAGTCGCTGGTGGCCTGCGGGGTCGCCGAGCGGTAGTGAAGCCGGAGCCACGGCGGATTGAAGATGTGGACCACGTGCACCACGGCGTTGTCCTGCACCGCGAGACGCATCGCCGCAACCACCGCTGCGCGGGAGGTCTCGGAGAAGTCCACGGCCACCACGATGCGGCGATAGGCACCGGCGTGTCCGGGCTGGACGAGGAGCGTCTTCGTCTTGGCGAGGCGAACTGCATGGGCCGCCAGCGTTCCCGTGCCCTCGCCCTCGCTCGTGCCCTGCACCCCCATCACCAGCAGGTCGGCCCGATGCTTCGCCACCGAGGTCGCGATGCCTTGGGCAGGCTGATCGACGAGAATGTCGATCGACGCGTCCGCCGCGCCCTCGAGGCCCCCGGAGAACTCACGCCACGCCGCCCGAGTGTCGGCGAGGATCGTGTCGCGGAAATCGGGGTCGTTCCCGCCCACGGCCTCCTCGAGATCGGCGAGGACCAGCATCTCGATGATGTGGACCGGATGAAGGCGCGCCTGGTTGAACCGCGCGATCCGCACCGCCTCCTTCACGGCGGCAAGGCTGCACTCGGTGAAGTCGGTGGCGACGACGATCGATCGAAGGGTGTCCATGAGTCGGGGCCTTGCTTCGGTGGCGACGAGGGATCCGGAAGTTGCCGCGGATCCTACGTCGAAGCCGAGGTGGTCCTCGCAGGGCGGTCGCCCGCTTCGCTCGCGGCCCGCCGCTTCATGCATCGATACCGCCAATTCAGCAGCACGATCACCGCGAGCACCGCGACGATTCCGCCGAAGGTGAGCCACGGGTTGCTGCGGTCGACGTGGCGGTTGATGAAGCCCGCGCCGAGATACATGGCCCCGCAGCCCAGGACGCTTCCAAGCACGATCGCGAGCAGCGCCGCGGCACGCGAGAGGCCGACGAGCCTTCCGAAGATCGCGCCGCCGACGCTTCCGGTGGCCGCGAGCGGGAACATGACGAACGCGACGAGCCCCACGAAGGTCGCGCGGCGAATCCACGGCTGGCGCTTCAGGATGAACCGGCCGTCCTCCACGAGCCCCAGCAGGCGGGAGCCCAGGAACGGCAGCCGGAAGAGGAAGCCCTGGTGGTAGACGAGCACGCACGCGGTCGCGACATCCATCCAGACGACCATCGTGAACAGCTCGCCACGGGTGAGGAATCCGTGGATCTCCGCCAGCTGCTCGCTCGTCGCAGGATCCGCCTCGACCCCTCCGAGGATCACGAAGCGTCCGAACACGAAGAAGGTCGCGGCCGCGGTGACGATCAGCTTCTGCAGATACGCGAGATCATGGGTGGCGAGCACCGCCACGAGCATCGCGGCGGTCGCGGCGAAGGGGCCCACCAGCGTCGCCCACCACTGGATCGGATGATCCCGACGGAACGACTCGCCGAAGCGGGACTCCTCTGCGGCGAGTTCCGCGGACTGCCGGTCCGTTCCGTCGATCCGTTGGTCCACCGCGTCTGGCATGGGCGAGGACCATATCCGTGGTCGCGATCGGCGGGGCGACGTGGCGAAGGAGTTCCACGTCCCGTACGCTCGGGTCTCCGACCGCGGCGCCACGAACCTCGATGCGGATCGTCCACGTCATCCCCTCGCTCGATCCCGCCGACGGCGGTCCCCCGGCCGTCGCGGTCCGCTTGGCGGAATCGCAGGCGCGGCTCGGTCACGACGTGCTGCTGCTTCATCTCGTGCCCGAGTCGGGGCGAGCCGAGGCGGTTGCGGGACTGATCGCCTCGCCGCCCGGTCGACGCCGGTCCCAGGTCCGCAGCGTGGCGAAGCCGCGAGGCATGCGAGCCCGACTCTCCTGCTGGCGAGGAACGATCGCCGACCATCGGCCCGAGATCGTCCACATCCATGGATTGTGGCAGCCCGAGATCATCGCCGCGGTGCGGGAGTGCCGCCGGGCCGCGGCCCCGTATGTGCTCGAGACCTACGGCACCCTCAATCCCTGGGCGCTTGGGCAGAAGCGGTTCAAGAAGCGGCTCTTCCTCGCCCTGATCCATCGACGCATGCTTCGGGGAGCAGCCTTCGTCCATGCCTTGAACGACGTCGAGGCCAGCCACATCGCCGACGCGAGCGGCGGCGTACCGGTCGAGGTCTTTCCCAACGGGGTCTTCCTCGAAGAGTTCGAGGGAGCCGAGCCCACCCGCGCTCGGCGCGCCGTCGAGGGCCTCGGCGACGCTCCCTACGCGCTCTTTCTTGCCCGCCTGCATCCGGTCAAGGGACTCGACCTGCTGGCGGACGCGTTCGCCGAGGTCGCGATCTCCGTGGCAGGAGCGCATCTCGTGGTGGCGGGGCCCGAAGACATCGGGGCCGAGGACTTTCGCACGCGGATCCGCGAGCACCGCCTCGA
>JBMSXH010000227.1:0-4836 GCA_049425445.1 Phycisphaerales bacterium
CCCGATGTGGCTCTCCTACCCCGCCATCGAAGGTCGTGCGATCCGGGCCGCGGTCATCGGCTGCGGTCGGATCTCCCGCAACCACTTCAAGGTGCTCGACCGGCTCGCCGATCGCATCGAGCTCGCCGCGATCTGCGACGTGAGTCCGGCTCGATTCGACACGATCCCCTGGGACGAATGCCCCGCGCTTGATCGCGCTGCGGCCCGATTCACGAGCCTCCAGACCATGCTGCGGGCATCTCAGGAGGGCTCGCTCGGAGTCGACCTGGCGATCCTCGCGTCGCCGAGCGGCCTTCACGCGGCGCAGACGATCGCCTGCGCCGAGGCGGGGCTCCACGTGATGACCGAGAAGCCCATGGCCACGCGCTGGCAGGACGCCCTCGACGCGGTGAAGGCCTGCGACGAGGCGGGCGTGCGGCTCTTCGTGGTCAAGCAGAACCGGTTCAACGCGACGCTGCAGCTTCTCAAGCGGGCGATCGACGAGCGACGCTTCGGCCGGATCTTCATGGTCAACGTGAACGTCTTCTGGCAGCGACCGCAGTCCTACTACGACACCGATCGCTGGCGGGGCACGTGGGAACTCGACGGCGGCGCGTTCATGAACCAGGCGAGCCACTACGTCGATCTCCTCGACTGGCTGATCGGTCCGATCGAGAGCGTGCAGGCGATGACCGGCACGCTCGGACGGAACATCGAGGTCGAGGACACCGGCGTGCTGAACGTGCGATGGCGAAGCGGCGCCATGGGCTCGATGAACGTCACCATGCTGACGTTCCCAAGGAACCTCGAGGGCAGCATCACCGTCCTCGGCGAGAAGGGAAGCGTCCGGATCGGCGGCGTGGCCGTCAACGAGATCCAGCACTGGGAGTTCGCGGACGAGCGCGACTACGACGCCGCGGTCCGCGATGCGAGCTACGAGATCCCCAACGTCTACGGGCTCGGTCACCTGCCCTACTACGAGAACGTGATCGAGGTCCTGCACGGACGGCGGGAACCGCTGACCGACGGACGCGAGGGGCTCAAGAGCCTCGAGGTGATCATCGCCGCGTACCTGAGCGCCCGCGACGGACGCACCGTGAGCCTCCCGCTCCACTACTGATCGAGGCGAGACCATGCCGAGCGACCTGATCGAGATGCCCGGCGGCTGGTTCCGCCATCCCTCCGCCATCGTCGACGAGGGCGCCTCGATCGGCGCCGGCACCCGGGTCTGGCACTTCGCGCACGTCTGCGGCGGCGCGAGGATCGGCGAGCGATGCTCGCTCGGCCAAGGCGTCTTCGTCGGCAACCGGGTCTCGATCGGCTCGAACGTGAAGATCCAGAATCAGGTGAGCGTCTACGACAACGTCACCCTCGAGGACGACGTCTTCTGCGGGCCGAGCATGGTCTTCACCAACGTCTACAACCCCCGCAGCGCGGTCGTTCGCAAGGACGAGTACCGCGACACCGTCGTGCGAAGAGGAGCGACGCTCGGCGCGAACTGCACGATCGTCTGCGGCATCGAACTCGGCGAGCACTGCTTCGTCGGCGCCGGCGCGGTGGTCAGCCGTAGCGCTGCGCCGTTCTCGCTCATGCTCGGCGTTCCGGCACGGCACGCCGGCTGGATGAGCCGCCACGGCGACCGGATCCCGCTTCCGCTTGCGGGCGAGGGGCGATGGACCTGCCCGGCGACGGGGGCCTCGTACCGACTCCGGGATGGCCGTCTCTCGCTCGAGCAATGAGCACGTCGCCATGATCGGACGCCACGCATGAGGCTCGCCCTCGTCTCGCACCATCGCATCGTTCCCGGCGAGGGCGTCTCCGAAAAGCTGCTGCGCACCGCTCGATGCTGGTCGTCGCTCGGCCACACGGTCGATCTTCTCGAACTCCCGACCGGCACGCTGATCGCGCCGGGCGACTCGTTCACGCCGTCGCCGCCCGAACGTGCTCCTCGGCATCGGCTCGGGTGGATCGTCCGACATCAGCGGTGGTTCCGAAGGGCCGCCGAGCTGCTGGACGCGCGACGTCCCGACGCGATGTTCATCCGTCAGGGACTGTGGTGCCCGGCCTTCGAGCGTCTCGTGGAGTCCGTGCCCACGATCTTCGAGATCAACAGCGATCCGATCCGAGAACTGCAGCATCGCTCGCGACTTGCGGCGGCGTACTGGCGACGCACCTGGCCTCGACTCGAACGCCGAGCCGCCGGCTTCACCGCCGTGACCTCCGAGCTCGTCCCGCAGACACGGTCGACCGACTCGCTGGTGCTCGCGAATTCGATCGAGGTGCCCGATGCTGCGCCGCCGCGGGCATCCGCGTCCGAGGGGCCGATCGTCGCGATGCCGATCGGATCGCCGTCGCCGTGGCACGGCATCGATCTCGCCATCGAGATCGCGCGGCGCATGCCCGAGGCGAGATTCCTCCTCATCGGCGTCCCGCCATCGCCGGCACCGACCAACGTCGAGTTCCTGCCGCGGGTCTCCGAGTCCGAACTCCGCGCGATCCTGGCGCGTTGCCATGCCGGCATTGCGAGCCTTGCGATCGAGCGGGCAGGGCTCCGCGAAGCGTGTCCACTGAAGAGCCGGACGATGCTCGCCGCCGGACTTCCCATCGTCTACGGCTACGTCGATCCGGACCTTCCATCGAGCAGCCCCTTCGCGATCCGGCTCGACATCGCGCGAGACGGCCTCGAGGAGTCCGCGCGATCGGTTCGGGCGCTCGTGCAGCAGGCATTCACCCAGCCGCAGTTGGGCCTCGATGCATGGCGATTCGCACTGGCGAACCTCGACCTTCGGCCCAAGGAGATTCGGCGTCTGGAGTTCATCGCGAACCGAACGGGAGTCGCCGCAGTTCCGTCATGAGGCTTCTGCTGCTCACACAGACCTATCCCTTCGGTCCCGGCGAGGCGTTTCTCGGGCCGGAACTGGAGCGATTGAGTCGATCGTTCGAGGTGGTCGTGGTTCCAGCCCGCCGGATCACCGGATCGCCTCGCGACCTGCCGCGCGGCGTCGAGCTGGACACGAGCCTTGCGCGGCGACCGATCCTCGCCACCGCGGCACCGATGCGATTCGTGCGTCCGCTCGGAGCGGCCCTCGCCGGGGAACTCCGCGAGCGATGGCGCGATGTTGCGCTCTCGCCGCGGCGGATGGCGTTTCTGTCCTACTACCTGCTGCGGGGCGCGCGAGCCGCGCACTGGCTCATGGGCGATCGCAACGCCGCTCGCCGAGCCGACGAGACGCTCGTCTACTGCTACTGGTCGAACGCCGAGGCCTTCGGTGCCGCACTCGCCACGAAGCGATCGCCGCTCCGCTTCGCCTGCCGGGCCCATGGCGGTGATCTCTACGAGCGACCGGACGTCTTCGGATACCTGCCGTTCCGCAGGTTCATCGTGAGCCGCGCGAGCCTCGTCATGACGGTGTCGGATCACGGTCGGGCGCACCTGGTGGGCCGCCATCCGGAATCGGCCTCGAAGGTGGTCACCGCCCGCATCCCCATCGACATCCCGTCCCGATGGGTCGACTGCCCTTCCGACGATCCGATCGTGATCGCGAGCTGCTCCTCCGACACGGCGATCAAGCGGCTCTCGTTGATCGCCGGATCGGTGTCGTGCCTTGCGTCGCAGCGCCCCGGCCACCGATTCAAGTGGCTGCACGTTGGCGTCCCAACCTCGCGAGTCCGCGAGATCGTCGCGCCGCATCGGCCGGCATCCAACCTCGAGGTGGAAGGGTCCGACTGGATGCCGCCCTCGGAGGTGCGCGAGATCCTCCTTCGCGCTCGCCCCTCGGTGTTCGTGAACCTCTCCTCGACCGAAGGCCTGCCGGTCACCGTGATCGAGGCCTTGGGACTGGGCATTCCCGTGGTGGGCACCAGCGCGGGCGGAACCGGCGAGTTCGTGGACGACGCGGTCGGCAGACTGCTCCCCATCGAGGTGACGCCCCGGCATGCCGCGGAGGCGCTCGCACGCGTGATCGACGCGCGGGATCGCCTTCGAAGCGAGGCTCGATCGAGGATTCTCGATCGGTGCGATGCGACGCAAGCCGGCGAATCGATCTGCCGGTCGCTGCTTGATGCCGCCCACGATCGCACGGAGCAGGGGCCATGAAGCGTCATCCGCCGTCCACTGCTCGCGCGGAGCGCACCATCGATCCGCGGTCTCGAGGTCGTCTCGCGGCGACACTCGCGCTCGGCGCATGGATCGCGGCGGCCTCGCACGCCGACGCTTCCGCCACGCCGTCGATCGAGTCCACCGTGAGCCGGTTCGCCGCTTCGAGCCCTCTTCCGCACTCGACCCTCGCCCTGCTCGAGTCCGGTTCGGCCGCCTGGTCGCTCCTGCTCCTTGCGGTCGTCGGCACGATCGCGCTCGGCTCGCTCTCCCTTCTTCGCAGCGCCAGTCTCCGCCGTCCATCGTTCTGGCTCGCCACCCTGTTCCTGCTGCAGATCTCCTGGGCCGCGGCGACCGTTCCCTCCGAACTCTCCGCCCCACTCGTGTCGGGCTCGATCCGAGTCGACTCCGCGTTCCCGGAGTTCACGGCCCGTCTCGCCGCGGTGTGCTTTCCGCTCGTCATCGCGGCATGGCTTGCGCTGACGCCCCAACTCGATCCTTCGCCGTCGCCCCTCGCCGCCGGCGCAACCGATCGTCCTTCTCCGGCGGAGCGCCTCGCCCTGCTGGCGACGCTCGCGGCGTCGGCCGTGGGCATCGGCGTGCTGCTGATCGCGGTGCCCCTCTCCGAGACCGGACTCTGGGCGGCCTTCGAGAGCCCGGAGGCGCTCGCGTCTCGCCGCGAGACGACCTTCAAGCTCCTTCCAAGTGCGCTGGTCAAGTCCGCCTACGGCAACGCCATGACCGTCGCCATCCCGCTCGCG
>JBMSXH010000228.1:0-4816 GCA_049425445.1 Phycisphaerales bacterium
CTCGTTCGACCTGCTCGTCGGTCGGCGGCTCGCCGCGGGACTCGGTCATGAGTTCGACGAGCCTGGCCCGGTACGCGCCGTCGTCGAGGGAGTCGGGCAGATCGAAGAGAGCCTGCTCGTCGGAAGGCAGCGATCGCAACGCGTCGTACCCCTCGCGCCCCGCGAGGCGGACGTAGGACCGCGGCGCGTTGGCGGCGATCACCCGGCTGCCGGTGCGCTTCGCGGCCTCGACGAGCCTGCCGTAGGAGTCCTCCCAGCGCTGCTTGCCCGACCAGTTCGCGCTGCCGGTCGCCTCGATGAACGCCGCGAGCTCGAGTTCGCCCGCGAGATACGCGTCGACCTCGTGCTGCTCGTGGCGCTCGAGCATCTCGAGCGAGAGGGCCGAGCCGGGAAAGCTCGCGAGCACGTCGGAGACGACCGCCAGTTCCACCGCGTGCGCCACCGCGTCGTCGTGCTGTTCTCCGACGATCACCACGTCGCTTCGCGCCGCCGCGTCCATCAGTTCCGCCCAGGTCACCACCCGACCGTCGCGGCCCGAGAACATCGGCAAGGCCCGCGGCGCGAACGGCTGCGACGGAAGCAGTCGCTCCTTCGGCGATGGATCCGCCGGCCTTCCCGCGAAGGGGTCGGGACGACTGCAGGAGGCGAGGATTGCCGGCACGAGCAGGCTCGCGGCGAGGAGCGTGATTCGCATGGGAGGAGCATCCCGACGCGCGACGGGCCGGTCAATGTTTGCTCGCGGCGAGCTGCTTCGACGAGGAGGCGCTCGGTGGCGACGGAGTCGTGAACGGCGTCGGAATTCGCGATGCCGCTCGCCGCACGGGGCGGGTGATCACCGACGCGGCGTTACACTTCCGCCCCCGATGACCACCCGAAGCACCCGCCGCGGATCCTCCGCGACCACGACCAAGAAGTCCGCCACCCGTTCCCGACGTTCCTCCAAGCCTCGCCGCTCGCGGATGACCGCCGCGACGAGCGACCGGCACGATCTCTACGAGCGATCGGTCCAGACCCCCGAGGCGGAAGTCGCCTTCATGGACAAGGTCTGGCGCCGACTGCGCGGCCGCACCGCGTCGAGCTTCCGCGAGGACTTCGCCGGCACGATGTATCTGAGCACGACGTGGGTGCGGAAGCGGTCCACGAACACCGCCATCGCGGTCGACCTCGATCCGGAGGTCCAGCAGTGGGGGATCCGGCGGCACGTCGAGGCCCTGACGCCCGACGCACGCAAGCGGCTCGACATCCGGCTCGACGACGTCCGCACCGTCCGGTGCCCGAAGGTCGACTGCATCGGAGCCTTCAACTTCAGCTACTCGCTCTTCAAGGCCCGCGAGGAACTGGTCTCCTACTTCCGAAGCGTCCGGAAGGGACTGAAGCCGGGCGGAATCTTCCTGCTCGACGCCTACGGCGGCAGCGACTCCTATCTGGTGCAGTCCGAGGACCGGAAGCTCGAGGGCTTCACCTACGTCTGGGACACCGAGCGGTACAACCCGATCACCGGCGAGGTCCTCAACCACATCCACTTCCGCTTTCCGGATGGCACCTCGATCGAGAAGGCGTTCACCTACGACTGGCGGCTCTGGGGACTCGCCGAGCTTCAGGACTGCCTTCGCGATGCGGGATTCGGCACGGTCGAGGTCTACTGGGAGGGCACGACCGAGGACGGCGGGGGCGATGGAAACTTCAAGCCCAGCCGCAAGGGGGACGCGTGCCTCGGGTGGATCGCGTACCTGAGCGCCTGCGACTGAGCCGTCCGGCCACCGCTATCATCGCGCCATGCTTGAGAGCCTTCCCGCCGGCGCCGTCGCCGACCCCGCGTTGGCGATCCGGATCGGAGAGGCGCTCGGCGAGGTCGAGTCGATCTTCGATCGCCAGCTCGAGAGCGACTTCCCGGCCGTCAACGAACTTTGCAGCCACGTCGAGCGATACCGCGGCAAGCGGCTTCGCCCGGTCCTCACGCTGCTCTCGGGCCTCGCGGCCGCCGACGGCGACGCGACGCGCGGACTGACCTCGCGGCACGCGACGCTTGCGGCGGTCGTCGAGATGATCCACATGGCGACGCTCGTGCACGACGACGTCCTCGACGAGGCGGACGTGCGGCGTCGGGGTGCGACGGTGAATCGGCTCCGCGGCAACGAGACCGCGGTGATGCTCGGCGACTACCTGATCTCGAACGCCTTCCACCTCTGCTCGAGCCTCGGCGATCCGGAGATCAACCTCGAACTCGGGGCGACGACCAACACCGTCTGCGAAGGCGAACTTCTGCAGTTGCACCATCGCGACGACCTCTCGCTCGACGAGCGGACCTATCTCGAGATCGTGCGCCGCAAGACCGCGGCGCTGGTCGGCATCTGCGGCCGTCTCGGGGCGCGGCTCTCGGGCGCGACGCCGGAGGTGCAGCGGGCGCTCGAGTCCTTCGGCGAGTCCGCGGGCATCGCCTTCCAGATCCAGGACGACCTGCTCGATCTCGCGGGCGACCCCGAGGTGGTCGGCAAGACGCTCGGTCGCGATCTCGAGAAGGGCAAGATGACCCTGCCCGCGGTGCTGCTCTTCGCACAGGCCGGGGCGAGGGAGCGGGAGATCGCCCTGTCGGCGATCCTCGCCCGCGATGCCGTCTCGCTTCGGGCCCTGCTCGAGCAGCGTGGCGCGATCGACGCGGCCCGCGCTCGGGCGGAGTCCTTCGTGGAGGAGGCCAAGCGGGCCCTCGACCCGGTGCCCGGCTCTCCGGCCCGAGACCTGCTGCGTTCACTCGCCGAGGCGGTGATCGCACGGTCGTATTGAGCCGTTCCGGCCGGGGAACCCGGCGTTCTCCGCCAAGTTGAGGCTCGGAACCGGCGGTCGCGTCGATAGCATCGATCGCTTCAAGTCCACGGAGGTACGCCGATGGTCCGCCCGATGCTTGCGATGTTGGTTCCTTCCCTGATGCTCGCGCTCGCGACGGAAGCGACCGCGCAGACCGCCGGAGGGCAGACCGCCTCGCCGCCGGCCGCGGCCGCGCCGGCCTTCGAAGCGGCGCCGCGCGAGTGGCTCGATCGACTGCCACGCGAGGACCGTGCCGCGCTCGACACGCTGCTCGGCTACGACGCCCCGGTGCTTCCCGCCGAGGCGATGTGGATCGGCGGCGGTCCGAAGAGCCTTGCGGATCTCCGCGGCAAGGTGGTCGTGCTGCAGTCCTTCACCACGAAGGGAAGCGGTCGGCGCATCGCCGAGAAGCTCGCCGCCACGATCGAGCAGGAGTCGCCCGGCGACGCGGTCGTGCTGCTCGTGCATACCCCCGACGGCGCCGACAAGGCCGCGACGATCCTCGAGCGGCAGCCGCTCTCCTCGCCCGTGCTGATCGACGCCCAAGGCACCGCGTGCGACGCCTACGGCTTCTATCGCCGTCCGGCGAACGTCGTGATCGACAAGCAGGGCAACGTGCGCTACGCCGGCCTCACGGATCGGGGGGTCGTCGAGGCGATCCGCACGCTCGACAAGGAGTCGTTCGACGCGGCGATGCCGGCGAGGAAGCGCGAGGCTCCCGCCGCGGTCGCCGCCGCCGAGTGGCCCGTCTTCCGCAATCCGGTCGGGCGGGCTCGCGACCTGCGCGGACAGCGGGCGCCGGCCTTCGCGGTCGACCGCTGGATGAGCGATCAGGACGCGCCCGGGCAGCGGCTGCTCGTCGTCGACTTCTTCGCCACCTGGTGCGGTCCGTGCATCGCCGCGGTGCCCCACATGCGATCGCTCGCGCAGGCCTATCCGCAGGACGTCTGCGTGATCGGACTGACGGACGAGACCAAGAGCAAGTACGACACCGGCATGATCAAGCTGCGCATGAAGACCCGCGACTTCGGCTACGCGATCGCGAGCGATCCGCAGGGCCGGTTCAAGAGCGGATTCCAGGTCTCGGCGATTCCGCATGTCGCGATCGTCTCGCCCGACGGCATGGTGCGCTGGCAGGGCCACCCCTCCTCGCTCGACGATGCGACGGTTCGCAGCCTGATCGCGGCGAATCGACAGTCGTTCGCGGCGGCCGGCGGCGCGTCGAACGCCAGCTCGCCACCCGCCCGTTGGGGAAGCGGCGATCGCAACTGAGATCGAGGTTCCCGGTCAGCGCCACGCCGTGAGGGCGGCGTTGTCGATCAGGCGAACCATCGGCAATCTGGCGGCGATGAGCGCGCGGGTCGGCCTGCGGAGATCCGCGACGGGCATCAGCGTCTCCGTATCGCGGACGACCGCGTACTCGATCTCGAGCCCATGCTGCTCGAGCGTCTCGCGCATCATTCGCTCCGCGGTCTGCGGATGCTGCGCCGCATGGGCGACCTGCAGTGCGCGGGAGAGTCCGCGGGCCCGGTCGCGGGAATCCGGATCGAGGTAGCGATTGCGACTGCTCATGGCGAGGCCATCCGGCTCGCGGATGGTCGCGCCGCGCACGATCGAGAGACCGGGCCACCGCGGCGACGCGGACGCGGCATCTTCCGAGACCATCGACTCGATGAGCCGCAACTGCTGATAGTCCTTCTCGCCGAAGACGGCGGCCGCCGGTCGGAGCAGGTCGAACAATCGCGCCACGACCTGCGCGACGCCGGCAAAGTGGCCCGGCCGGCAACGGTCCTCGAGGCCCGGCGCCGTCGCGATCGGCGGAAGCGACATCGACTCGGCCTCGGCTCTCGCCGCGTCGGCGCCACGCGGATAGAGATCGGCCACCGCGGGAGTCCAGCAGGCCGCCGCCCCGCAGGACTTCGCGAGCGAGAGATCCGCCTCGAGGGTGCGCGGATACCGATCGAAGTCCTCGCCGGGAGCGAACTGCGTCGGGTTCACGAAGATCGAGACGATC
>JBMSXH010000229.1:0-4801 GCA_049425445.1 Phycisphaerales bacterium
CCACTCCCTGCACCCGACCTCGAAAGACGATCGACTCGCGAATCTCGGCGCGCGCCGTCGAGCCCGGGAGACTAACGAGACGGACTCCTCCCGCAGGTCGGCGATGGTCCAGACCGTCTGGATGTAGTCGTGGTCCTCCAGCGCATCGATCAGGCGCACGACCTTGGCGCCGAGCTCCGCGTCGCAGGCCACCTGCACGGTCGGCAGCCACCCGATCTCCGCATGCTCGAAGGCGAGACCGGCGCCTTCGAGCGTCTCCCGCAGAGACGCGAACGCCGACGGGACGCAGGTCACCTCGAAGAAGCCCTCGGCGGCGACCACGTCGTCGGCCCCGGCCTCGAGCGCGACTTCCATGAGCCGATCCTCCTCGATCGTCGAGGCGTCGATCAGGAACTGCCCCTTCTGCTCGAAGGAGTGGACGACCGAACCTGGAACCCCGAGGTTCCCGCCATGCTTGTCGAAGAGCGTGCGAACCTCCGCCGCGGTCTTGTTGGCGTTGGCGATCAGGCAGTCGAGGAGGAATGCGACGCCGCCGGGCCCGTAGCCTTCGTAGCGGACCGCCTCGTAGCTCTCCCCGCCGAGTTCGCCGGTGCCGCGCTTGACGAGCTTCTCGATCGTGTCCCGCGGCATGTTGGCGGCGCGGGCCTCGTCGATCGCGTATCGCAGGGCGGTGTTGAACTTCGGATCGCCGCCTCCCATGCGTGCCGCGACGAGGATCGCGCGACTGCACTTCGACCAGACCTTGCCGCGCTTCTTGTCCAGCGCCGCCTTCTTGTGCTTGATGTTCGCCCAGTGACTGTGTCCGGCCATCGGCTGCTGCCTCCTCGCCCGCGATCGTCCAATCGCAGGATCCGTCCCCCGTCCCGCCTCTCGTGCCTTCTCGTTCCCGAAGCGCGATCAGGGCGCCGCGGGCGGATCCGGCGGATCGGACTCGCCGTCCGCCTCCTTCACCGGGGCCGCGTGCAGCGCCGGCGTGTCCGCCACCGGCGGTTCCCGGCGATCGTTCGCGGCACGGATCTTCGCCCGCACGCGATCGATCACCGCCCCGTAGCTCTCCTCGTAGAACTCCGCGGGGTCGCGGATCACGAGGCCGAACTCGCCACGCAGGAAGCCCTCGATGCCGCGGACCGTGGACTCGCGATCGAAGCGTCGAAGCCCCGCCTCGAGGGCCCGCTGCCACGTTCGCAACGCCTCCTCGCGATCGCCCGCCACCCACAGCGCATCGCCGAGGTGATCGAGTCCTTCAAGGCTCGCGTTCTCGCCGTTGGCCTTCACCGCCTCGCGAAGCAGCGAGACGGCGCCGAAACCCTGCGGCCCGTCCGCGAGGTGCCCCTGCCGATAGCGCAGCCAGCCGAGACTGTCGAGGACGTGCGAGTCGGCGGGCATCAGTTCGAAGGCTCGTTCGAGCATGCGCTCGGTCTCGGCGTCGAGCAGCCCGTCGTCGAGACGCCCGTAGGCGAGGTTGTTGAGGGCCATCGCCTCGTCCGGCGAGGCCTCGAGCACCGCTTCGAGGAGCGACGACGCTCCGGCCCGATCGCCGACGATCGAGTAGATCCCCGACGCGTCCATGAGCCGCGACGGCGGCCGCGAGGAAGCCTCGGGATCGCGACGCATCAGGGTCTCGCCGTCCTCGAAGCCGCCGGCGTTCGAGAGCGCGTCGAGATACTCGATCGTGCGGTCCGCTCGCCCCCCGATCCGGGCATCGAGGCCGACGACGGCGGCTCGAAGGGTTCGTCTCGCCTCGCCCGCTGGCCAGGGAATCTCGAGCGTCGCCGCGCGAAGGGTCTCCGCTGCCGCCTCGGGATGCCCGGCCGCAAGCAGTCGTTCGGCGATCCCGAGCCAACGGATCGCCGCCTCGTCGTCGACCGCCGCGGCTCCGCGGCTCTGCGTCGCGGCGAGCGCGAGTTCGGCGATCTGCGCCTCGTCCGCGCCGTCGGTCACGGCCGCGAGGATCGCGGCGCCGTGCACGGCAAGCGGTGCCTCCTGATCCGTGGCGAGGATCGCCTGCGCGAGTTCCGCGATGGCGGCGGTGCGTCCGGGGACGTCGGGCGACGCCTGCAGGGCGATCGAAAGCGCCTTCGTTTGTTCGCTACGGGAGAGTTGCGGGACGCTCGCGACGAGCGACCGCACCAGCCTCACGGCGGCATCGGATTCCGCAGCGACCGCATCGAGTTCGGCGGAACCCGGACTCGACCGCGCGGCCACCGCGGCGAGCCTCGCGCTGCGCTCCAGATGCCACTCCGCCCTCGCCAGCGTCCGGGTGGGCGTCGCGGGACGCTCGTCGATCCGCTCGATCACGATCGATTCGGCCTCGGGGAAACGCCCGGACGACCGCAGGAGCGCCGCAAGAAGGACCTCCGCGAACGGATGGTCGGCGTCATCCTCGAGCATTCCTCGCAGGATCGATTCGGCTTCCACCGCCCGACCCGCGGTGAGCATCGCGCCCGCCCAGATCTCCCAGACGATCGGAGCGGACGGATGGTCGCGCCGTCGGGTGTCGAGTCGGGCGACGATCTCCGCCTGCCGGCCGGCGCGGGCGAGCGTCGTGATCAGCGCCCGCAGCGCAGCGCCGTCGTCGGGATGCTTGGCCAGAATGCCGTCGAGCCGGCGCACCGACGAGTCGACCCGCCCGCGGGCGAGGTCCTCCTCCGCGCGAAGCCGCTCGACGAGGGCCTCGCCCTCGAGCGCCGCCACCATGCGACGAATCGCCTGCTCGTGCGCTGCGGTATCCGGAGCGCGGCCATTGCGAGGATCGCGCAGCGCGATCAGCCACTCCCACGCGGCGACGCTTCGAGGATCCGCGGCGATCGCCGCCTCGGCGCTTCCGACCGCGATCGATCGCCACACCTGCTGCACCGCACCGACGGACTGCCCACTCTCCGCCGCGGCGATCCGCGAGGAGAGCACCAGCCACGCAGCCCGGTCCTTCGGCGATAGGCGCGAAAGCAACTCCTCGCCCTCGGAGTCTTCGATCGACTCGATCAGTCGCCATGCCTGCTCGCTCGCCGCGGCGAGGAGATAGGCGAAGGCGATCGGAATCGCCTCGGTGGCGTTGGCGGGCGGAGGGGCTCGCTCGACCTCTGCGACGAGCGTCGCGGCGCCGAGCGAGGCGGCGGCGATCGCCCGCGCCCGCGCGATCGCCGGGTCGCCGGGATGATTGGCCGCGGCCTCTTTCAGCATCGGCCACGCCGCCGAGGCATCGCGAAGCGCGACCAGGAGCGCGCCTTCGAGCGCCGCCGAGGCCGCCGTCGGAGGAAGCGCCTCGAGCCTTGCGCGAAGTTCTGCCGGCGTCGCGTTCAGCTGCGCCAGCCGCAGGGCCGCCGGCTCGAGACTCTCCGGATTTCGGCCGACGAGATCCGCCGCGATCGCGACCGCGCCGTCGGGATCGACCTGCTCGATCCATGCGAGCAGTTCTCCGACCGCGTCGCCGGAGGCGGTCCTCGCCGCGAGATCGGCAAGCAGGCGCACCGTCGTCTGCGGATCGAGCCGCGCAAGCACCCGCACGAGTCCGGCCTCGTCGGGCCTGGCCTTCGATCGCGACTCGACCTCCTCGACGAGGATCCGCACGTCGCCGGCATGCTCGCGCAGGTACCCGGCCAGCTCGACCTCGGCATCGCCGGCCGCGCCGGGCTCCTCGAGCACCGCGAGCAGCTCCGCCTGCGCCGCGAGCGGCCGGCCCGCGACGATCAGGGCGTGGACGAGCCTCGCCCGCAGGAGCCGAGGATCGGCGGTCGGAAGCTCCATCGCGGCGCGATACCGCTCCGCCGCCCGCATGGGATCGCCGAGCCGCATCCACGCGTCGCCCATCTGCTGCGCGACGTCGCTGCGTCGACGAAAGAGCTCGCCGAGTCGATCCGAGTTGTCTCCGCTGTTCGCGGCAAGCTCCTCGAGCGGCGCCGCAAGGGCCCTCTCCGCGGCCTCGAGAAACGCCCGATCATGGCCCAGTTCCGCGAGGCAGTTCGCGATCGCGAAGTCGACGGCGACGAGCGTCGCAAGGCTCGGGTCGCCGCGTCCCGCCTCGAACTCCTCCCGCAGCACCAGCAGCGCCGTCGCCGCCTCGGCCCACTCCCGACGGTTGGCGGCGGTCATGCCGATCAGGAAGAGCGCCTCCGGATCGGCAGGCTCGAGCCCGCGCAGCCGGCGAAACGCCTCCGCGGCGCGAGGACCGTTGCCGGCCTGCGAGTACGCGCGGCCAAGTTGACGCAGGATCGAGACCTCTCCCGGATCGAGCCGGTGCGCGCGTTCGAACTCGCCGACCGCCATCGGAAGATTGCCTTCCTGCATCGCGACGCGGCCGCGCAGGTACGCCGCAAGGGCCTCGCGAGCATCGCCGTCGTCGCCGGGACCGGTCGCCTGGACCGGCGGCGGCGACGTGATCTGCGGATTCGCCTCTCGGATCGCCCGCGAGGCTTCGGGAAACGAGAGGTTCGCGGCGAAGACCGCCTCGCTGGCGGTCCGAGGCGCGACCGCCTCGGCGGCGACCAGCGAGGGCGCCGGCGGCACCGATGCGGGCGGATTCGGGCGCTCACGGACCGCGGCGACGACGAGCGGATTTCCGTGGGGCGGCGTCGCGCATCCCGCGACGACGGCGAGCAGGATCGATGCGGCGGCGAGCGCCTTCGGCGTGGTCATCCATCGCCACGCGACTTCGCATCGATCGCGCTCGGATCGGTTCATTACTTCTTCTTCGTCGACTTCGGCGAGCCCGCCTTCTTCGAGGCCTTCTTGGCGGCTGGCGCCTTCGTCGCGGCCTTCTTCACGGCGGGTGCCTTGGTCGCGACCTTCTTCTTGGGGCTCGGCT
>JBMSXH010000230.1:0-4799 GCA_049425445.1 Phycisphaerales bacterium
GCAGGATCCGGTGACGCAGATGCTGCTCACGATCGTCGACGACGACATCGCCTGGTCGGTGATCCGCCGACTGCTTCGCACCTTCCCGTGGCGAATGCAGGATCCGATCAGCGGCATGGAGTGGGTCGGCGGCACCCGATCCAACGACGACGAGGAGGAGGATTCGTGAGCAAGCCGTTGCAGATCGAGCAGGGGTTGCGGATCACGCGGGCCGAGGGCGCCGGCGTGCTGGACGAGGCGATGCTCGCCGCGGTCGATTATCGCGGCGACGTCACCATCGAGCGCGGCGGGGGCACGGTGACCGGCTATCTCTTCGACTTCCGAGCGGGCGAGTCGCTTCGGGTCATGGCCGCCGAGAGCGGCGAGAAGATCTCGGTCTCCGTCTCGGAGGTCGACGCGATCGAGTTCAGCGGCAAGGACGCGGCCAGCGGCAAGACCTGGGAGAACTGGGTCCGCCGCTACGTCGAACGCAAGCTCGCGGGCAAGAGCGCGAACATCGAGAGCGAATCGCTCGACTGAGCCGTCGCCTGCGCCGGATGTCGCGTCGCATCGCACCGATCGCCAGCAGATGCCGAGACACGGGCGGATGCCGCCACCCGAGATTCACCCCGGGAGTGGACGGCGATCATGAGGGCCAAGACCAGACGCCGAGATCGGCATCGTCGACGATGATCCCGCCACCGCTGGATTCTCGACGCATGGCCGCGATCTCGCCGATCTTGCACGCTCTCCCCGCTCGTGGCCCCCTCGCCAGAACTCCGATGCGCCCACCACGAATCCTCGCACTTGCCTGTCTGCTGCTTGCCCCATCGGCGGCCCTCGCCGGATCGCTCGCCACCGACGTCGCGACGCTCGTCCGCTCCGCGAAGCTTCCGGGTGCCGAAGTCTCCGTCAGCGTGCGGGAGGTCGGCACCGGCGAGGCGCTCGTCGCGATCCGGGCCGAGCGGCCGCTCATTCCCGCAAGCAACATGAAGCTCCTGACGACGGGCGCGGCCCTCGCCGCCCTCGGCCCGGAGTTTCGATTCCGGACCTTCATGGCGCTCCAGCCGGGCGACCGGAATCGAATCGTCGGCATCGGCGAGGGCGATCCGCCCTTCGGCGACCCGGAACTTCTCGCCTCCACGATTCGCCGGAGACCCGACGGATCCGTCGAGACCGGGCTCGAGGTCGACTCGCTGCTGGCGATGTGGGCCGACGCGGTGGCCGGGCTCGGGCTGACGAGGATCGATGACCTGATCGTCGACGACCGCGTCTTCGATCGAGATCGCATCCCCGACGGATGGCCGGAAGACCAGCTCAACGAGCACTACTGCGCCGAGGTCGCCGGACTCAACTTCCACGCCAACTGCCTCCACCTTTCGCCGCGTCCTGCCGGCGGCCGCGCGGTGGCGGGCGACTTCACGCCCAAGGCGCCGTGGATCGACGTCGCCAACCGCGCCACCGCGAAGAGCGGCAGCAAGGACCGACACGATGCGTGGCTCGCCCACAATCCCGGCGACGCCTCCGGCGGAGGCTCGTTCACCCTCTTCGGCAACGTGCGCGACGCCTCCGCGTCTCCGATCCGCACGACGCTCCGCGATCCCGCGACCTTCTTCGGGCTGCTGCTTGCCGATCGCCTCCGCGCTCGCGGCATCGAGGTGTCCCGCGTTCGCCTCGCCGAGACCGGCGAGATCTTCGCCGACGACTCGATCGTCGGCCCCGCGGTCTCGACGCCGCTGGCCACGGTGCTCGATCGCGCGAACTCGGACAGCCGAAACCTCCACGCGGAGTGCCTCTTCAAGCGGATCGGCCATGCCCATGCCGGCGGCAGCGCCTCCTGGGGCGACGGCGATCGGGCGCTGCGGTCCGAACTGGTCGAACGGCTGCCGCCATCGCTGCTCGAGGGCGTCGTCTTCGCCGACGGCTCGGGACTGAGCCGGCTCAACCGCGTCCGCGCCGACCTCATGACCGCCTGGCTCGACGTGATCCACGACGATCCGTCGCTGCGCGGCCCCTTCCTCGAGAGCCTCGCCGTCGCCGGCGAACGCGGCACGCTCCGCAAGCGTTTCCGCGGAGTGGACCTCAAGGGCTGCGAGGTCCTCGCGAAGAGCGGGTTCATCAACGGCGTCAGTTGCCTGAGCGGCTACGTGATCGCGCCGAGCGGACGCACCATCGCGTTCAGCGTGCTCTGCAACGGCGTCCGAAGCGTCGCCGACGCGAAACTGCTGCAGGAGAAGATCGCGGCGAGGATCGCGGAGGAGATCGCCAGCCCGCTCGCGCGGCGTTGAGTCTCCGACGCCTCCGCGCGTCGCTACCTGGTCGAGCCGAGTTCGGAGACGACCAGGCGCTCCGCCTCGAGCCAGTTGGACTGCTCGTCGCCCCCTCGCTCGCACCAGAGGAAGTAGGCCCGCTCCGCGATGCGGCGTTCGATCTCGCGGGCATCGGGCATGACCTCGAGATCGACGACCGACCGCTTGGCGGAGCCTCGCGTCGCCGAACTCCTCGACTTCGATCGCGCCGGTGCGGAGGAGTTCTTCTTCATGGTCTTCTTCCCGGATGAGCGAGCCGACCGGCTCGCGGACTTGGACGTGGTCTTGCCAGCCGCGGACTTGGCGCGAGACGCCGTGGATGAAGCCGACTTTGCCCCCGAAGGCTTCTTCGAGGGCGCCTTGCCGCGAGACGGGGCCTTCTTCTTGATCGTGTTCTTCGGGGCGGCCCTGGCCGCACGAGCCTTCTTCTTCGACGCCATGGTTCACTCCTCGAGCACCACCCACGTCCAACGACCTGCCGCGCGGGACCCGGGAAGACTACCGATCCGCAAGCCGATCGCGCGAGGCGACCGGTCGATTTCTCCCGATCTTCGCGGGTCGAGTGAGCGGACCATGACCGCCTCAGGGGGCCGGAGCGTCGCCGCCGGCGTTGGAAGCGAGGAGATGCGACGAGGCCCGCCAGCAGTGGTAGGCGATCTGATCGATCGATCGACTCGCGTCGAGTCGGGCCAGGGCGACCTCCGGATCGACCTTGCCGGCCGCGGTGGCTTCGAGCACCTCGACCCGATAGGCCTTGCGGAGGCCCGCGACCGTCGCGGAGATCCGGGCAAGCGATTCCACCTGAGCCGGCTCCGCGTCCACCTCGTCCCAACGTCGCACCAGTTCAAGGCACTCCGAGAGGGCGTCGACCTGCGGTCCAATCATCGGGTCCGAGGCGATCACCGCGAACATCGTCGGCTCGCCCACCCCGTCGAGCAGCCGCGAGGCGTGATCGAGCGCATGCAGGCAGCCGAGATGCTCCCTCGACTCCGAAGCGCCCTGCACACCGCGGCCGAACTCGGCGGCGAACGCCGAGGCTTGGCCGATCGCCTCACGCTCGCCGCGAATCCTCGCCGTGAAGCGAGCCGGAGACGCGTGCGCCGACAGCTCCGACTCGATCGACGCCGCGGCATCGGCCAGGATCGAGAGGATGGTTCGTCGCAGGGCTTCGATCGCCACCAGGCCGGTCGTCACCACGCTTCGATCGAGATGCCGCACCAACGCGTCGTCGCGGATCGGCACCACCGCCACGAGCAATCTCGCGAGGGGAACCGTCGCGGCGAGGAACACGCCGGCCCCAAGCGTCTTGACGAGCGTGTGGAAGCAGGCCACCGCGACCGTCGGCTGCCCCGCGGCCAGCAGGTCGCCGGCCAACCACGCGGCGCGACCGAGCCACGGCAGCAGGAAGTACGCCGTCGCCGCAAGCGCGACGTTGAAGAGGATGTGGACCAGGGCCGTGCGTTTCGCGGGAACCGAGGCCCCGACCATGGCGATCGCCGCGGTGATCGTCGTACCGACGTTCGCGCCGACGACCACCGCGATCGCCTGTTCGTACGAGATGGTGCCGGCGGCGAGGGCCACCAGCACGGTGGCGATGGCGGCGCTCGAACTCTGCATCAGCACCGTCATCGCGAAGCCCGCGCCGAGCAGCAGCGCTCGTCCGCCAAGTCCCCCTGCGGCGGGCAGCGTCTCCGGCCCAAGACGCGCCGAGGCCGCCGCCATCCCCTGCTCGAGCAGATCGAGTCCCACGAACAGCAGCCCGAAACCCGCGATCGCCAACCCGATGTCCGCAAGCCTGCCGCGGCCGAGCACCCGAAGCATCGCGCCGATTCCGACGATCGGCAGGGCGAAGGCCCCGATGGAGATCTTGAAGCCGAGCGTCGCCACGAGCCAACTCGTGCTCGTCGTGCCGACGTTGGCGCCGAGCACGACGCCGATCGACTGCGGAAAGCTCAGCAGACCCGCGCTCACGAATCCGATCGTGGCGACGGTGGTCGCGCTTGAACTCTGCACGATCGCGGTGGCGCCGGCGCCCGCGAGGAAGCCGGAGATCGGTCCATGGACCGCGGACGTGAGGATGCGTCGCAGCGCACCGCCGGCCAGCGAACGCAGCCCGTCCACGAGCAGGCTCATGCCGAGGAGGAAGCACCCGATGCCGCCGACGATCTCGAGGATCACGGTCGGCACGGTATCCGCATGCAAGTCCCGGGGAAGTCGGGCCTATTCCTATACTCGCCGGCTGCATGCAACGGATCGTCCTCCTCCTGAGCCTGCTGCTCGCGGCGAGCGGCTTCGTGGATCGTGTCGGCCTTGCCGGCGACGTCGCGCCGCCCGATGGGGTGCAGACGCGGGCCGGCGTGCCCGGGATCGACGAGATCAACTCGCGCATCGCCGCCCTCCGGGACACCAACGCCAGCGACGCCGCCACCTCGATCCGCGAACTGCAGCAGGCCATCGCCCTGCTCGAACAGGCCGACGCCGATCTCGGCCGAGTCCGTTCGATCCAGAAGG
>JBMSXH010000231.1:0-4781 GCA_049425445.1 Phycisphaerales bacterium
GGAACGTCCGGCGAAGAAGGCGTCGCCCCGTCGGGAGCCCGCGGGCGCCGCGGCAACCCGAACGCGCCGCGAGCCTTCGTCCACGCGACGAGATCGCGCGGTGAAGGGGCGTGGCGGGCGAGGAGCGGCCGCCGCGAAGGCCGGTTCGCGGAACGGCGGCGTGAAGCGCAGCGGCGCCGGGCTCGTCCGGCGTCGCGGAGGATCCTGATTCCATGCCTCAGTACGAGTATCTCTGCGAAGCGGATGGCGAAGTCCTGACCCTGCTCCGTCCGCTGCGGGCCGCCGACGATCCCGTCGACGATCCCAAGGGGCTTGGTCGCGTCTTCCGCCGCAAGCACAGCGTCTTCGGCGTCGCGGGCGCGACGGCGAGCGACTCGGGCGTCTCGCTTCCCATGGGCGGATGCTGCCCCTGCGGCAAGAACGCCGGCGGGTGCGGCGGCGGATTCGGCGGCTGAAACGGGTGCTGCTTCACGGAATCGACTTCTCCGGCGGCGCCGACGGCGGCCGCGGCAAGATCCGCGTCGTCCGTCGCGAGGTCGGTGTTCGCGGCGCCTCGATCGAAGCGATCGGTGCGATGAGTCGGCGCGAACTGCTTCGCGCGATCGAAGGGGCGGGCGAGCCGAGCCTCTGGCGCATCGATGCGCCCTTCGGGCTGCCGGTCGAGACGCTCGAGGCGCACGGACTGGCGGCATCCTGGATCGAGAGCGCTCGCTGGATGAAGGCCTTCGGCACGCCGCGGGCCTGGCGCACGGCGTTGCGCGATCGAAGCCGGCGCGAGCCGCGGCGGATGTGCGACCGTGCGAGTTCGACGCCGATGGCGCCGATGAACCTGCGGGTCTTCAAGCAGACCTGGTCGCTGATCTGCGAGATCCTCCTGCCGCTGGCGGAAGCCGGCGTGCGGATCGAACCGGTGCATGGCGACCATCGGCAGACGGTGGTCGCGGAGGGATGCCCGGCGTCGGTGCTGCGACTTCGGGGATGGCCGAGCCGAGGCTACAAGGGGCACGGCGATGCGCCCCGCGAGGCGCGTCGCGCGATCCTCGCGGACCTCGCGGCGGAATGGCGCAACGCCGTGTCGATTCCAGCGGAGCTTGGATCGGCCGCGATCGACGACGAGGAAGGCGATCTGCTCGACGCGATGCTGCTCGTGACGGATCCCTGGCAGGGGCCGGTGCCGGCGTGCGCCAGCATCGAGGCGTGGGTGTACTGAGGCGAGACCACGCGGAGCCCCCGTCCTGGTCGCGCGTCGGAGGGAATGGCGTCACACCCCGCGGGTCGAGGGATCCCAGATCAACTTGTGCAGTTGCGTCTGCATCCGCACGGGGAGTCCGGACTCGAGGATCCACTCCGCGAGGAGTCGAGGATGCAGCGCCTTGCAGCCGGCGATCTCGAGTCCGGGTTGCTGCTCGAACACCGCCGACATGAGGATGGCGCGGCATCGCGCGGCGAGATCGTGTTCACGAACCATCGTCGTCGCCCAGTCGAAGTCCGCGCGATCGGTGACGACGAACTTCAACTCGTCCTGCGGACGGATCCTCGCGAGGTTCTCGATCAGGTTCCGCCCGCATTCGCCGCTGCCGGGCGTCTTGAGATCGAGGATGAGGATCGAGCGGGGATCGCATGACGAGATGTCGCAGGCGCCGGAGGTCTCGATCAGCACGGTTCGGCCGCGATCGCAGAGTTGACGAACCAGATCGTGGACATGGGGCTGCAGCAGCGGTTCGCCGCCGGTGATCTCGACGAGCGGTGTTCCGAACCCGACCGCCTCCTCCACCAGATCCGTCACGCTCCGCCAAGCCCCTTCCCGAAACGCGTACTCGGTGTCGCAGTACCGGCAACGCAGGTGGCAGCCGGTGAGTCGGATGAAGACGCAGGGACATCCCGCCCAGGTCGACTCTCCCTGGATCGAGTGGAAGACCTCGTTGATCCGCAGTCGGGGCGACGGGGCCGGTGCCGCATGGGCGGTGGGGTGGGCGATGTTCGGGGCGTCCTGCACGCGGCGAGTGTAGAACCCCTCGACTTTCCGCCTTCGGCGGGTATAACTTCCGACCCACCGCCCAGGTGGCGAAATTGGCAGACGCGCCAGCTTGAGGTGCTGGTGGGAGTAAAATCCCTTGGAGGTTCGAGTCCTCTCCTGGGCATGAACACGACGGCCGCTCCGGTAGCCGCCTGAAGACCAAACGAACACCGCCGCGGATCGCTCCGCGGCGGTGTCGTCTTCAAGGGGATGAGCGGGAGGCTCAGCTGGTCCAGGCGCCGAGCAGCATCGCCAGATCGGCTCCGTTGATCTGGCCGTTGCCGTCGAGGTCGCCGATTCCTGAGCCGCCCCAGGCGGAGAGCAGGAGCGCCAGGTCGGCGCCGTTGACGATGCCGTCTCCGTTGAGGTCGGGGCCGGCCGCCTCGTCGCACTCGATGACGCGGACCTCGAGGCCGTCGATCGCGGCCTCGACCACCGAGCCCGAGCCGAGGTCGCTCGCGTTGAACCGAAGCCGGAGGTTGGCGCTCGGCTCGATGAACTGGTTCACGCGGAAGCAGACGCGGAACCAACCGCCGTCCGCTTCGGGGCCGGCCGGTCCGACCGTCTCGAGGTTGGTCCACGTGGTGCCGCCATCGCCGGAGATCTCGACGACGAAGATGTCCGCGTTGGGGCTGGCCCCGAAGGTGTTCGAGTACCAGCGCGAGTAGCAGACCTCGCTGTTGGGATCGCTCGCGTCGAGCAGCGGCGTGGTCAGGATCGTCGAGCCGCCGTCGACGTCGGAGTTGCCCGCGCGGTTCGCGGTGAGCCAGCAGGCGCCGTTGGGCTCGGGCTCGAAGTCCTCCGCCGGGTCGCCGCGAACCCCGCCGCCCACGGGAACGCCTCGCTCCCACTCGCCATCCGTGAGGCCGCCCTGGTTGGAGACCGACCATCCGACACTGGTGCCGCCGTCGTCGTAGAGGATCTGCGAGAGGCCCGTTGCGGCGAGGACGGAGAACGGCAGGTTCGCGCCCTCGGACGGACTCGTCGCCTGGCCGCCGCCGACGGCGCCCGCGACCAGATAGAACTCGATGACATTGCCGCATTCGGTCGCGGGAACGGCGATCTCGAACAGGTTGCCGCCGAGCGGCGTCGCAGGAACGAAGGTGTAGGAGCCGCTGCCGGCGATCCGCCAGGCCAGCGAGAGTTCGCCGTTGGGCTGTCCGGCGAGCGAGGCGAGCTGCACGGCGAAGGTCGTGCCGCCCTGGGGAAGGCTCGACTGCGGCAGGCCGGCCGGGTATTGGAAGGCGACGAGCGAGAGCGGCGGCGCCGGCATGTTGTGCAGCGAGAAGCCCTCGTCGATCTGCAGGTAGTGCGGCGTGCCGTTGGAGATGTCGTCGTCGTCGTCGTCGAGGGTGAGGAAGTCGATCGTGATCTGCGGCGTGATCTCGGTGCCCGAGTGGAGCAGGATGCTGTTGATCACCCACGAGGAGATCAGTTCGCGGTAGTTCTCGACGCCGGCGGCGACGAGGGCTTCACGAGTGTCCCACACGCTGCCCGAGAGGACGCGGCCGCAGCTGTGGATCGGTGAGGAGCAGGGGTACTGCTGGGTGTTGTCCGCGTTGCGAAGCGGCGAGTTGCAGTTGGACTGGAAGCCCAGTCCGAGCAGGGGGCTGTCGGTGATCGCGACCGCGACGGTGTCCGACATGCCTTCGCCGTAGGCGCCCTGTCCGCTGCCGCCGACGTTGATCAGGTGATGGCCGTACTCGTGGTAGACCACCGTGCTGTTGGCGGTGTTCGTGCAGCCGCCGCCGGCCTGGAAGAAGTTGATCGACGAGCCGTTGTAGAACGCGTTGCAGGTGTCGACGATGTTCACGTTCACGGGGAAGCTGGTCTGCCCCGCGATCACCGGATACGCGGGGTTCTGGCTCAGCGCGAAGTCGCGAACGATGTTCGCGTGGAGGTAGGCGTTCACCTCGGCGCGGTAGGTCGCGCTGGTGTTGGGCTCGTTGTGGAGAATGGTCGCGAAGACGCCGGAACTCGCCGACTGCGAGATGCTCGAGTTGGCGCCGCCCTGATTGTTGACGACGAAGTACTGGCCGCGCACCTCGGACGAGATGTTGACGGTGCCCGACGACACGAGGGGCACGGTGAACTCGCCCATCGCGTTGGCGTAGATCGTGGTACTGCCCACGGTCAGCCGCGCGTACGGCAGGCCGGTCGCGACCTCGTCGTCGCAGATGTCGGCGCCGATCCCCTCGGTCGCGAGGCCCTGCACGACGCCCGGGATGTCCTGATGCAGCACCCGGTTCTCCTGGTGGAGGATCTCGCCGGACGCCGCGTCGGTGATGTAGAGGAACTTCCGGTAGTTCGCCGGATCGAAGACCGTGCCGCCTTCGGCCTCGAAGCGGACCGCGAGGCGGGCCGGCGCGAGGTCGTTGTCGACTCCGGCGAAGATCACGCTCTCGATGCCGCTCACCTTGGGGCGGGAGCGGAACTGGTCGAGTGCCCGGACCGCGAAGTCTCGCTCCCGAAGCGAACGCGGCGGCTTGGCGTTGGCGACGAGGTCACGAGCTTCGGCGCCGATCGGTCGCAGGTCCGCGGCCGCGAGCACGAGCGGGTAGCCCGGCTCGTTTCGGACGAGCAGCTTGAGGACGCCGGTGTGGACCGGGACGCCCGCGATCTTCTGGGCGTAGTAGACGCCGTAGAAGCGGTAGTCGCCGGCGGCCTCGTCCCACAGGATCGGCTGCACGAAGCGGCGGTCGGCGAACGGCCCCTCGAGCACGAGGTCGTCCGCCGAGACGCCGAAGAGGTCGGCGTGCTCGAG
>JBMSXH010000232.1:0-4780 GCA_049425445.1 Phycisphaerales bacterium
CTCGTTCCAGCGGACGATGTCGATCTTCTCGCCGCCGAGCTCGTCGACGATGTTGCGGATGCGGCTGCCCCGCACGCCGACGCACGCGCCGACGGCGTCGACCTTCGAGTCGATCGAGCTGACCGCGACCTTGGTGCGGAAGCCCGGCTCGCGGGACATCGCCTTGAGTTCGATGATCCGCTCCGCGACCTCGGGAACCTCGGTCTCGAAGAGCCGACGGATGAAGTCCGGATGCGCCCGGCTCATCACGATCTTCACCTGATGGCCCGCGTCGCGGACATCGAGGATCAGGCAGCGGACGCGGTCGCCGGGATGGAACTGCTCGCCGGGAATCTGCTCGGAGCGGGGCATGAAGCCCTCGGCCCGGTCGATCTGCACCACGAGGGCGCCGCCCTCGTAGCGGGCCGCGGTGCCGGTGACCAGTTCGCCCTGCCGCTTGGAGAACTCCTCGAGCAGGCTGTTCCGCTCGTCCTCGCGGAACTTCTGGATCATCACCTGCTTCGCGGTCTGCGCCGGGATGCGGCCGAGGCTCGCGAGCGGAATGTCCTCGCGGGTGCCGTCGAGACGGTTCCGCCAGATGGTGATCGCCCCGGTGAGACGATCGATCTCGCAGCCGAACTCCTCGGCGTCGAGACTGTTGAAGTGCTTGCGGGCGGCGCTGATCATCGCCTGCTCGAGGTCGCGGATCAGCAGGTCGCGGTCGATGTTCCGGTCACGGGCGATGGAGTCGAGGATGCGAAGGGTTTCGGAGTTCATGGCTGCTTGATCGAGTTGGCTTGGATGTCGAGTTGCCGAGTTGAGGGTGCGTCGCGAGGGACGCTTGGGAACGCGCTGAAGGACCGAACGCGAGGCCGCCCGATGCGGCGATCGCAAAAACTCGCGGGCCACCGGCGTCTCGACGCCCGTAGCCCCTCGTCTCCGGCTCGCCGGAACCCGCTCGGGGTTCCCTCGAACCGAGCCTGACCTCGCGGGAGCGGGTCAGACCATCGCGGCCTCCATGCACGAACCTCGGACGGACGAAGCCGCCGAAGGGGTTCCGCGATGGCCGCCCCGAGGCCTCATGCCCAGGGCTCGAACACGATCACCGGTGGGGAAGACATGCTCGGCAAGTGGCTCTGCATGGGTCGAAACCGGTGGCGGCTCGCGGAGAGGGGACGACGTGAACACCCCCGGCGACGTCGCCGAAGGGACGCGGAGTGTATCGAGACCCGCGAGAGAAGGTCAATGCGTCGGGAGCCACGTCACGGGCCGGCCGCTCGCTCCGGTTGGCGGGCGGGTGCCTGGAGCGGCTGGGCCCGGGGCGAGGCGCTGCCCGTGCAGCGGGAGGCGGGTCCGTCTCCTTTCTCCTCTCTCGGCTCGGGCGAAACCCGCCCCTGATGCGGCAGGCTCGGCGTGGGATGCCGCTGCGGTGCGGGCGCGGGCCACGTCACGGGCGACTCCCTCGCTTCGCTCGGCGGACGGTCTCTTGGACGGGATGGACTGAATGGACCGGATGGACCCGGAAGGCGAAGCGCTGCACCTGATGCGGGGGCTGGTCCGTCTCCTCCTCGCCTCTTCTCCTCTTCTCCTCCTCTCGCCTTCCTCGCGCCCCGCATAGTCTGCTCTCCTTCGGCGGCCGCCGAACCACCCCAGGAGCCCCCCGCCCGATGCGTCTTCAGACCGCCCTTCTCTGCCTCGGCCTTGCCACCCTTCCGGCCCTCGCCCAGGTCCCGCCGTTCGGCAATCCCTTCGGCCGACCCGCCCAGCCGGAACGGAACTTCGGCGACTCGCGGGACGTGGTCGAAGCCCGGGTCGTCGCGGCCTCGGCGAGCGTCCGTCCCGGCGGCGACCTGCCGGTCGCGATCGAACTCTCGATCGACCTCGGTTGGCACCTCTGGACCAACGAGGGCAACTCGCTCGAAGACGCCGTCGACTTCGACGGCGCGATCCGAACCGCGATCGCCGTCACCGCCCCCGCCGGCGTCGAGGTGCATCCGGGCTTCATGCAGTGGCCAGAGCCGCACCTCATCGGCGCCGACCTCGGCGAGGGCCCGCAGAGCTACGCGGTCTTCGAAGGGAAGACCGTCGTCTACCTGCCGGTCACGATCGCGGCGGACGCGAAGGGCGGCTCGGTCGACCTCGCGATCACCATCGACTTCCAGGCGTGCGACGACCAGTCCTGCCTCGCCCCGGCGACGCTCTCGCTGTCGCTGCCGGTCTCGATCGCGGCCGATGCGTCGAGTGCCGGCGAGGCGAACGCGCTGTTCGCGAACTTCGATCCGACGGTCTTCGGTCGCATCCGGAGCGGCGAGAAGGCCCCGGAGATCGTCGACTTCGACGCCTTCGGCCTGAAGCTCTCCGTCGACATCCGCGGGGCCGGCTTCCTGCTGCTGCTGCTGCTCGCGGCGGTGGGCGGGCTGCTCCTCAACTTCACGCCGTGCGTGCTGCCGGTCATTCCGCTCAAGATCATGGCCCTCTCGCAGGCGGCGGGAAACCGCGGGCGATGCTTCGTGCTGGGGCTCTCGATGAGCCTCGGCGTGATCGCGTTCTGGATCGGCCTCGGCATCGCGGTCGCCTCGATCAGCGGATTCACCGCGACGAATCAGCTCTTCCAGTCGCCGGTCTTCACGATCTCGGTCGGCGTGGTGATCGCGGTGCTCGCGATCGGCATGATGGGCCTCTTCTCGGTGAGGTTGCCGCAGGCCCTCTACATGATCGAGCCTCGGCACGACACCGTGGTCGGCTCGTTCGGCTTCGGCATCATGACCGCGGTGCTGTCGACTCCCTGCACCGCGCCCTTCATGGGATCGGCGGTGGTCTGGGCGGTGACCGGCACGATCACGACGGTGCTGCTCGTCTTCGGCGCGGTCGGCGTCGGCATGGCGTTCCCCTATCTGGTGCTCGCCGCGTTCCCGTCGCTCGTGAAGAACATGCCGCGCACGGGCCCGGCAAGCGACCTCATCAAGCAGGTGATGGGACTGCTCCTGCTCGCCGCCGCCGCCTACTTCGCGGGTGCCGGTCTCAGCGGGCTCATGGTCGAACCTCCCACCCCGCCCTCCCGCGTCTACTGGTGGGTGGTGGGCCTGGTCGCCGCAGGCGCGGGGCTGCTGATGCTCGTCCGCACCTTCCGGATCACGCCGCGCGTGGGGCCGCGCGTCGCCTTCGGCGGGCTCGGCGCGCTGATCCTCGCCGCCTCGCTGCTCGTCGCGATCCGCATGACCGACAAGGGGCCGATCGACTGGACCTACTACACGCCGGAGCGACTCGCCGAGGCGCAGGGCGAAGGCGACGTGGTCGTCCTCGACTTCACCGCCGAGTGGTGCCTCAACTGCAAGACGCTCGAAGCGACGGTGCTCGCGACCGAGCAGGTCGCCGCGGCGCTGAACGGCGAGGGCGTGGTCGCGATGAAGGTCGACCTCACCGGCAACAACGAGGCGGGCAACGAACTCCTCCGCGCGTCGGGACGCCTGACCATTCCGCTGCTCGTGGTGCTCTCGCCGAGCGGCGAGGAGATCTTCAAGAGCGACGCCTACACGCCGGCCCAGGTCCTCGACGCGATCGCCGCGGCGAAGCGCGGGGGCGGCGCGTGACGATCCGCGAGGCGACCCGCTACACCGTGATCGCATCGTTCGACGACCCTGGCGTCGCGGCGGAGTGGGTCGCGTGGCTCCGCGACGAGCATCTTGCCGACGTGCTGGCCGCCGGCGCCCTCGATGCGGAGGTGGTCGCCCTCGAGGGCGCGGCCGCGGTGCCCGTCGAACTCGAGGTCCGCTACCGCTTCGCCGATCGCGCGAGCCTCGAGCAGTATTTCGCCGATCACGCGCCACGGCTTCGAGCCGAGGGCCTTGCGAAGTTCCCGCCCGAGCGCGGCATCCGCTACCGCCGCAGCGTCGGCGAAGCCGTCGTCACCCAGACTCGCTGAGCGAGCAGGGCCGCGACGCGGCCCCTCACGGCGCCTCGGCGAGCTTCGCCTCGATCGCGGCCCGCTGCGCGGTCGGCATCTGCACGAGCGGGTCGAGTTCGAGCGCCGCATCGAGTTCAAGGGCCCGCCGCCATGCCCGCCGCGCCGCCTCGAGATCGCCCGCGTCGACGCACGCGTCGCCCCACGCCGCGTGCAGCGAGACGTCGTTGGGCTGCAGGACGAGCGCCGCGACGACCGCGTCGACGACGCTCGCGGCCGACGCCGCGCCGGGATCGATCTCGCGGAGGGCCCTGATCGCCCGCAGCCGATCCGACGAGCGCCGCGCCGAGTGGCCGAAGGTGGCCAGATTCCGATCCGCGACCACGAGCGCCGAGCCGACCGCCTCCCGCCTCGCCGCAGGCGCCGTCTCGATCGCCGCGAGGGCAAGCCACTGCTCGACCGCGAGCGAACCGGCGTGCGACGCGGCGGGACCACCCGCTTGCGAGAGCGCCTCGAGCCGCATCGCCGCGAGCCGGCGCGCTTCGACGATCTCGACAGGACCGACACGCTCGCCTCGCGCGGCGAGTCGATGCCCGAGGTCGTCGAGCCGCGCCACCTTGATGCCCTCGAGCCGGCGGCGAAGCGCCGTCATCAACGTCACGTTGCGCACCCCGCCGCCGCTCGCGTAGAGCGCGTCCACGCGCCCGCGCGGCGAGACGAAGTCCTGCAGCGCCCGTGCGATCGAGGCCGCGGTCAGTTCCACGGCCGTGGCCAGCGTGTCCTCGAGCGAGAGGCCCAGCGATTCGCCCAGCCGCATGAGTTGCTCGGCATAGTGCTCGCCGAAACGCTCCCGGCCGGTCGAACGCGGCGGCGGCATCGCGAAGAACGGGTCGGCGAGCA
>JBMSXH010000233.1:0-4744 GCA_049425445.1 Phycisphaerales bacterium
CTTGCGCGGCCGCGGTTCGTCGGATCAGTCGCGGCGACCGAAGAGCAGCGCCAGCCGGAAGACGAGCTTGAGCGCCTCGAGGTAGACCCACGCGAGGGTCACGATGAGGCCGAACGCCGCGTACCACTCCATCTGCTTCGGCGCGCCGGAGGCGACGAGTTCCTCGACCTGCCGGAAGTCGACGATGAACCAGAGCGCCGCGACGCCGAGGATCAGCACGTTGATGCCAAGCCCGATGTAGCCCGCAGTGCCGCCCTCGAGGGCCGAGCCGATCGAGAGGAACGGCATCTGCGCTCCGAAGAGGGACATGATGAAGCTGATGAAGTAGGTCAGCATGATGCCCGCGGTCGCGACCCAGAGGATCCGCGTGAAGGTCTCGCCGCCCTTGAGGACGCCGAGCGAGTACAGCGTCAGCATCGAGAGCATGATGGCGATCGTCACCACGAAGGCCTGCAGGGCGATGCCGCCCGGCACCTGGATCCCCTGCTGGGTCAGGATCTGCTGGAAGATCATGCTCACGCCGCCGAGCAGGAAGCCCTCGACCACGGCGTAGAGCGGTGCCGCCCAGATCGCCCGCGCGGGATTGCCGCGGAGGGCGAAGAAGATCCCAAGCACCACGACGAACGAGGCGATGTTGACGATCCAGAGTGCGCCCGGGAACGCCTGACAGACGCCCCAGCCCACGCAGCCCGAGGCGGTCGCCATCAGGGCGAGCAGCGTGGTCTTGTTGACGACGCCTTGGACGGTGGCGGTGGTGCTGACGGCGCCGCGCGACTCCCCGCCGGTGCGGAAGAGTTCGTTGGCGTCGGATGCGGCCAGAACGGGGTTGCTCGACTGCAGGTTCATGAAGCGGTGTCTCCGGTGAGAGGGCGGCGGATCGTAGGGATCGGACCGCAGGCGGTCATCTCTTCACGGAGCGGAATCGATCGTGCCCGCCGCCCTCCCCCGACGCAGCGCCCGGAGGTCGCCGAACGGCGATCGCGGCCTTGGCTCGACGCCTCGACCACCGGGGGTGACTCGCACCGCGCGGCTGACGCGAGGCCGCCCAGCGACCGCGTCGTGGTCAACCCCCGCCGTCACCCCATGCCGCAAGCATGACGGCCAGGTCCGCGCCATCGACCGCGCCGCTTCCATCGAGATCCGCCGCGCACGCCGAGGCGCACTCGCCCCAGGCGGCGAGCAGCAGGCCCAGGTCCGCCCCGTCCACCGCACCGCTTCCATCGAGGTCGGCCGGCACGCGACGGAGGTCGGCAAAGAGCGCGTTGTAGAAGTCCCAGTTGCCGTCGCCGAGGGCGGTGAAGAGATCGGGCGTCGAGTGATCGACGCCGGGTGCCTCGAACCACTCGTGCGGAATGCCCAACTCGATCAGATGCTCGTGGAACGCGACGTTCATGGCGTACAGGAAATCCGCCGTGCCGACGGCTTGGCGAATCACCAGGCCGCTCTGGACGATCGCCTCGACGTTCTGCTCGGCGATCGTGCGCGGATGCTGAGCGGTGTAGTAGGAAGGATCGCTTCCCCACACCGCCTGATAGATCTGAAGGCGAAGCTTCCAAGACAGATCGCTGCCGGGCGGGGCGTCGAGGAAGTCCTCCTGCAGGGGCCCCGCGCCGAGGATCGAGACCCCCGCGAAGAGCTCCGGGCGACGCAGGCCGATCCGCGCCGTCCCCTGCCCGCCCATGCTGAACCCCTCGAGGATCCTGCCTTCCCGTCGCGCGATCGTTCGGAATCGAGCATCGATCTCGGGAATCAGCTCCTCGGCGAACACCGTCTCCATCGGATACGCGCCGTCGAAGGAGTCGCACCACATGCGGTAGGCCCAGCCGTTGGGGAAGGCGACGATCATCGGCGGGATCGCGCCGGCGGCGATCGCGTCGTCGAACCATCCGCTCACCGGCGCGACGCTCGCGGTCGCGGCACCGCTTCCATGCAGCCAGTAGAGCACCGGATAGCAGCGCTCCGGATGCTGGTGATACGCCGGGGGCAGATAGACGTGATAGCTGATCGCCGCACCGACGGCTTCGCTCTGAAAGAGGTGCTGTTCGACGCCGGGTGCCGCCACGGGCGCCGTCACCCACTGGGCGTGGACGCTCGCGGCCGCTGCCGCCACGACTGCGGCCGGCCACGTCATCTGCACGATCGCCTCTCGCCGAACCATGCGCCAGCCTCCGACTTGGAAGTCCATGGGTTCCACACCGGGTTCCGGACCGGGTTCCTCACCGGGTTCCGGACCGCGTTCCAGCCTCGAGCCCGCTACGCCGATCCGGTGCTTCGGCCAAGCGGGTCGCGGACGATCAATCGCCGCGGCGGCTCACCCGCCGCAGGCTCCCCACGCCGCAAGCACCGCCGCGAGATCGACGCCGCCGACGATCCCGTCGTCGTCGATGTCCGCCGCGGAGCCACCGCCGATCTTTCCCCAGAGGGCGAGCAGGCTCGCGAGGTCGGCGCCTCCGACCACGCCGTCGCCGTCGAGGTCGGCCGGACATGGGTTCGCGGCGCAGATCCCCTCGTCCGCGTACGAGTCGCCGCCGGTCATCTCCGCGTAGTCCACGAAGGCCAGCGAGATCGCCTGATAGCCGTCGCGCTCGAAGCAGACGCCGAATCGGTCGCAGTCGATCGTGGTCGGCAGGCTGTAGGCGAAGCCGCCGGCGTACACCCGACGCTTCACCGGCCAGGTCGCGCCGCCGTCGGTCGAGAGCCACGCGTGGCCGTCGACGCGCGCCGTGGTGCTGTCCGGGCCGCTGAAGACGATCCGCGATCCCTCGAAGCCGTCGATCGGATCGGTGAGCACCACGAGTCCCGCGTTGCAGGAAGGATCGGGAAGCTCGTCGTCGTCGACGAGCGGCGACCAGGTCGCGCCGCCGTCGGTCGACACCGCGGTCTTGCGGAATGCCGCGCCGCCGAACCGACGCGAGTTCAGCAGGATCGATCCGTCGGCCCGTTCGGCCATCTGCACCTCGTTGCCCGTGCCGGGCGAGCCGTCGGCCGCGACCTCGCCGTACTGCCACGAGACGCCGCCATCGTCCGACCACGCCGCATAGACCTTCCACACGCCGTAGGGACCCTGGTTGAAGGGCATGATCAGCCGCCCCGCCCACGTGCCGCGACGGAGCTGGATGCCGACTCCCGGACCGCTTGCGACGCTGGTCACCACCACCGGCCGCTTGACCTGCGAGGTCACGTCGGCGGGAGGCGTCCAGGTGTCGCCGCCGTCCTCGGAGAAGACCACGTGGGTCCTGCAGATGTTGGGGGCGTCGTAGCCCGGCACCACGCAGCCTTCGCCGCATCCCGTCGGATAGGACTGGTACATCAGCACGATCCGTCCCGCGTGCGGCCCCTCGCGCACTTCGACGGCGCAGGGATTGTTCAGCGAGAACCCGGGCTGGTCGTCGACGACGAGCAGCTCGCCCCAGCTCGCGCCGAGGTCGTCGCTGGCCCGCATGACGATGTCGTTCACCCCGTTGTCGCTTCCGGAGGCGCGTCCCTCCGCGAAGGCCAGAAGCCGCCCCGAGGCGAGCTGCACGATCGAGGGGATCCGATAGACCGCGTAGCCGTCCTCGCCGCCAGTGAAGATGTCCACCACGGGAAGCGGCGGCGGCGGCTCGTCGAGCTGGTACTTCGATGCGAGATGCGCCTCGATCGCCTCGCGGTCGGACTCGGTCAGCGCCTCGGCGAAGACGAGGACCTCGCTGATCGATCCGCGAAGGCGGTTGGCGAGGTTGAAGCGGGCGCCGAGGATCAGGCCCGACATGCTCGCCGCGTCGTTGGCGCCGCTCGCATCCAGAGCGCCGTTGACATGCAGCGTCTGGAGTCCGGCGGAGACGGTGCAGGAGACCAGGCTCACGCCGCCCGCGTTGACCGATCCGGCCGGAATCGTGGAGCCGACGCCCGAGTAGAGCACCCACCGCGCGGGCGTGGCGATCTCGCCGGTCAGCAGCGCGGTCCGCCCCGACATGGAGGAACTGTCGAACACGTAGCCGCCGTCGGCGACCGCGGGTCGGCACACCGCGACGATCGTGCGCGGCGAGGAGATCACGCCGAACTCGCTCGCAAGGTTGGCGGCCCAGATGAAGTCGTTCCCATCGAAGTCGACCGCCGGCATCCCGTTGGCGAGATCGAGATCGAACCGCGGACGCTCCGCCGGATTCGAGGAGACCCGCGTCAAGTCGCGTCCATGGATCGACGCATCCGCCCACGACGCGACCACGGCGCCATCGGCCGGCGTGCCGGAGACGCCATTCACCCCGTCGTCGGCGCGATACCACGCATGGAGTCCCGAATAGGCCGGGTTGGGGGTGCCGTCGCCGAGCACGATGTCATCGCCGGCCGGTGCGAGCATGGCGGGAACGACCGCGAGTGCCGAAGCCAGCCAGACCCGGACGAAGGGCCCCCGGCGCGAACGTGGGGCAGCCTGCGAAGGCCGCGCTCGAAGCGGTGGTGCGGAGTTCATCGAATCCACCATGACGCAGGAACGCGGGGCGGACAAGGGGATGGTTCGAACTTCACGCCGCGGCGTCGTCGCGCGGCTCCGGGCGGGCCGGCGTCACCGCAAGCAGATTCACCACCCGTTTGCGAAGCGACGCGAGCGCGGCGCCGTCCGCGGCGATCGCGTCGGCATCCTCCGACAGTCCGGCCGCCTCGAGCTGGGCCGCGACCTCGGCCAGCATCGCCTTCCCGTACCCGAGGGCCTCGACCTGGGTCAGCAGGACCCGGCGCTCGAAGTTCGGGCCGGAACTCATCAGCA
>JBMSXH010000234.1:0-4738 GCA_049425445.1 Phycisphaerales bacterium
GGGGCGGGTGGCGCCTCGCTCGGGACCACCGACTCGTCCTCGGGCTCGATCGAGATCGTGGTCGAGAAGCTGCGCCCGTCGGCAAGCCGCTCCTCGCCGTCGACCTTGTGGATCAGCATCGAGTGCGGATCGACGGTCAACCCGAACACCGACGAGGGATCGCCCGGACTCGCGCCGCCGCTGCGAAGTTCGATCCGCACCATGGCTCGATGATCGTGCTCGACTTCGCGGATCGACGTCGCACGAAAGCCATCGGTGCCGGGACGGAAGTCGCGAAGCGGCTCGTCGAGCAGGCGAAGCCCCAGATGCGGGGCGATCGCGAGATCGACCTCGCGAGACTCGGCGGCACGCTCGCCCGACACGGCTTCCACCGCTCGTCGCGTGCGGGTGGAGACCTCGACCGCGCCTTCGGCGATTCGGCTCGTGGCCGAGACGCGGGTCCGGACCTCGGCATCGACGTTGCCGTCGATCGAGCCGATGCGCTGCTCGAGCAGGAAGGAGTCCGCGTAGCGGATCAACTCGCGGTACCGCCCGACGAGCCGCTCGAAGAACCTCGTCGCCTCGGGCGAGGGCGGAAACGGCGACTGTTCGGGCGTCTGCGGCGGCGCGGCGACTGCGGTCGGCGACGCGGTGGAGAGCATCGCCGCCCCCACCAGAAGCGCGGAGACGAGCGGACACGCGGCACCGGAGGCACGACGCGGCATGGCCCGACGATACCCGCGAACCGGGTCGGCCCGAAGCGAAGACTCGCCGGTTCCTCCATCTCGGGCCGCCCTGACGTGCCGATTGGACCCGGTCACACCGAGAAGAGGACCGCGTTCAGGGCGACGATCGCCGCGTTCGACACCCCGTGGGCGATCATGCAGGGCACGACGCTGCCGGTCAGCTCGCGGGCGATGCAGAACGCCACGGCCAGCGACGCCAGGATTGGCACGAAGCCCAGTCCCTGCGGGTGCAGGGCCGCGAAGAGCAACGACGAGGCCAGGGCCGCCGCCGCGAAGCCGAGCAGCGAACCAAGCCGACCGAACGCCTCCCGCAGGTGCCGGTAGAGGACGCCGCGGAAGACGATCTCCTCGATCGGCGGCACGATCACCGCGGCGATCAGCAGCAGCGACAGCAGCTGCCCGGCGCCCGCCGAGGCGATCTCGTCCTGGATCGGATGGCTCGGCGGCGGTCCCGGCCCGAGCACGCTCGTCAGCACCGCTGCGACTCCGACTCCGATCACGATCAACGGCAATCCGATCGCGTAGGTCGCGAGTCCCTCGAAGGGCGGCTTCCACCACGAGCGGCCCCAGACGAGACCGATCTCCTCGCGGACCTGCGCGAAGGGAATGCCGCGAATCCTCGGCCACGCCAGCGCCGAGAGGCTCGCGATCATGAAGGTCGCCGACTCGAGGATCGTGCGGGCTCCGAGCATCGCTGCCGCGGCGATCTGCAGGCCGACGAACAGCAGGATCCAGATCAGGAACGTCTCGGCATAGATCGCACCAAGCGGTCCGCCGCCACGCTTCGCCTCAGACTCCGAAGAGACCGGCCACAACGCGACCAGCAACGCGATCGCCAGCCCGGACGCCAACGCGCCACCCGTCAGATCGAGCGCGAACCACCCCCCGATCGCCGCGAGCGGCACTCCGAGGAACAACCCGAGCCACCAGCCGGTGCGCGGCATCCCGCGTCCACTTCGCCCTCGTGCGCCGCACGGCATCACCTTCGGTCGCATCCAACCAGCCGCGACGGCGACGACAAGGGTCAGGAGCAGCAGCGATCCGGCGATGCCGAAGCCGAGGAACCAGACGAGCGCGATGAGCAGCATCCGCAGCAGCACGCCGAGACTCACGTCGAACTGCTTGCGTGCGACGGGATCTTCCTCCCAGACGAAGACCACCTCGGCGAACCACCCCAAGTGCGTTCGCAAGGTCGCGCGGTCCTCTTCCGAGAACGGGCCGGAAGGTCGGTCGTCGCTTCGGGCCTCGAGCGCCAACCGCACCAGTTCCCGTGTCTGCGCCCACCCCCCTTCGGCTCCGTCGAACGCTTCGACACCGTCGGCGGAAGGCAGTCGTTCGAGGCCCTCCGCCCCATCGACCGCCTCGCCCGCCAGCACGGCCGCCGCCAGTTCGATCGCGAACTCCCGCCGGGCTCCATCCTCGCCCGCTCCGGCCGCGGCTTGGACGGGGCCGGTCGATCCGAGGCCGGACATCTTGAGGACGGCCGAGCGGTCCCCGCGACCGACCGCCCGGCAGAGGGCCAGGGTGATGCGTCCCCCCAATTCATCCACCATCGAGATCGCGGGCAGAGGCTCGGTGGATCCGCCACCCTCCACCTCGGGAGCCGCCGGCCAGGTGACCGCGAGGGCCACCGCCAGAATCCCGATCCAACTGATCAGGACCGAGACCCAGGCGGCGGCGGGGCCGCGGTCCTCGGAACGGGCCGCCTCCCGCGGGGAGCCCGCCGCGCGCGGGGGCGATGGGGTGGTCAGGTCGGGCGGGGCTGAATCCATGGTTCGGGTCGGTCGGGGCGGTCGGGGCGGGCGGGTCGGTCCACGGAGGCGACGAGGCTCCCAATCGGCCGGATCCGGGCCGGATCCTTGACACCGTCGAATGCCCCCGTATCTTCACCGATTCGCCGCTCGGCGGGAGCCGAGGGGTTTTTCCCGTGGACGATCGGTCGTTCGATCGTCTCCGGCCGCCCGATTTCCCGAAGCCTTCAGGAGTGCCGATCTCATGCCTCGACAGACCTTCCACGCGAAGCCCGGACAGGTGCCCTTGGCCTGGCGGCACGTGGACGCCGACGGCAAGGTGCTCGGCCGCCTCGCCACCGAGGTCGCGACCGTGCTCATGGGCAAGCATCGCCCCGAGTACACCCCGCACGTGTTGACCGGCGACGGCGTCGTCGTCACCAACTGCGCGAAGGTCGTGATCACCGGCAGCAAGCTCGATTCGAAGACCCTGCAGAACTACTCGCGGTATCCCGGCGGCCTTCGGGTCCGCACCTATCGCGAAGTGATGGCCAAGCGACCCGAGGAGGTCGTTCGCGCCGCGATCATCCGCATGCTTCCCCGCGGCCCGCTCGGTCGCCGGATGATCTCGCGTCTCAAGCTCGTCGCGGGCGCCGAGCACGGCATGCAGGCCGGGCAGGTGATCCCCTTCGACGCCCCCATCGCGCCACTGACCGTTTCCGCCGGCTGATCGCCGGTTCGCCCGACTCCGCGAGGCCGTCGCCGTCCGCTTGGCGACGATCCCCTCGACTTGACCACGGACCGCCGCGTCCGAAGCTGCGAGGCAACCCATGAGCACGATCGACACCACTCCCGACCTCGCCATCGCTTCGGCGAAGGCCTCCCGCGGCCCCGATGCCGCCGGCTGGTTCTGGGGAACCGGCCGCCGCAAGACCGCGATCGCGCGGGTCCGCGTCAAGCCCGGCAAGGGCGAGTTCAAGGTGAAGTCGAAGGACCTCGAGGTCTTCTTCGCCGAGGAGCGCGACCGCAAGAACATCATGGCGGTCCTCGAGAAGACCGGCACCGCGGGCAAGCTCGACATCCGCGCGAGCGTGCTCGGCGGCGGCTTCACCGGCCAGGCGGGCGCGATCATCCTCGGCCTCGGCCGGGCGCTGCTCAACTACGACGCCGGGCTCGAGCCGATCCTGCGCGACAACGGCTTCCTCACCCGCGACTCCCGCAAGGTCGAGCGGAAGAAGTACGGCCAGGCCGGCGCCCGTCGTCGCTTCCAGTTCTCGAAGCGCTGATTCGCCCGCCCATCCATCGCGTGCCCCTTCACCGCGGCATCCCCTCGAGGGTGCCGCGGTGTTTCTTTCGCGATCGACCCGCCCGATCGCCGAGTGTCGACGGGTCCGAAAGGCCAATCCTCCTGGCTCCCAGCCTCCCATGCCCACCGACCCCGCCGAGATCGACCTCCTGATCCTCCTTGGGTCGCTTGCGGCCGGATGCCTCGGAGCGCTCGTCGGCCTCGGCGGCGGGATCGTGCTCGTCCCGATGCTGACCCTCGTCTTCGGAGTGGACATGAAGACGGCGATGGGCGCGTCGCTCGTCGCGGTGATCGGCACCAGCACCGGTGCGGCGGCGTTGCGAGGAAGCAGCCGCCTTTCGAACCAGCGGGTCGGCATCGCGCTCGAACTCGCCGCCACGCTCGGCGCAATCGCCGGCGCCGCGGCCATGACGTTCATCGACCCGGCGATCCTTCTCATCGTCTTCGGCGGAGCCCTGCTGCTCACCGCGGCGCTCTCCGTGGGCCGCAAGTCCGAACCCGACCCCGCGACCCTCGCCCCCAATCCGCTCGCCCAGCGGCTTGCGCTCGACGCACCGCTTCCGGACTCGGCCGGCGGAAACTGCTCCGAAGCCGCCGCGGTCTACCACGTGCAGCGCCCGGCGGCCGGCTTCGCGACCATGCTCTTCGCGGGAGTCCTCAGCGGACTGCTCGGGATCGGATCGGGCGTCCTCAAGATGCTCGCGATGGACACCTTCATGAAGATCCCCTTCCGGGTCTCGACGACGACGAGCAACTTCATGGTGGGGATCACCGCCGCCGCGAGCGTCGGCATCTACTGGAATCACGGCATCATCGATCCGAAGGTCGCGGGGCCGGCGCTGCTCGGCATCGTCCCCGGCGCGCTGCTCGGTTCGTGGCTCGTGACCTTCATGCCGATCGGGCCGCTGCGCCGGCTCTTTCTCGTCGTGCTCGTCGCGATCGCGGCGCAGATGCTCGTCAAGGGCGTGCGGGAACTC
>JBMSXH010000235.1:0-4728 GCA_049425445.1 Phycisphaerales bacterium
CGCGAGCCGATCGGGCACTGGAAGCGGACGCCGGTGTCCTCGATCGGAAGCAGCGACGGCTCCTGTCGCGGATAGAGCACCCGCGTCGAACCGTCCTCGCGAAGCTGCTGGCGGTAGTAGCCGTGCTGGTAGAGCAGTCCGACCGCGACGAACGGAATGCCCAGATCGCTCGCGCTCTTGAGATGGTCGCCCGCCAGCACGCCGAGACCGCCCGAGTACTGGGGCATCGACTCGTGGATCGCGTACTCCGAGCAGAGATACGCGACCTTGAGCGAGGGCGCCTTGCGGCGCCGATGCCGATCGAACCAGGTCTTCGCGGCCCGGTAGCGAAGCATCTCCTTGTGCACCGACTCGATCGCCTGTCGCATCGGCGCTTCGGCGAGCCGCACGTGGAGCACTTCCGGCGGCGTCTGACGGAGAATCGCGATCGGGTTGTGGCTCGAGGCCTCCCATCGTGCCGGATCGAGGCTTCGGAAGAGGCTCGCCGCGGACTCCTGCCAGGTCCACCACAGGTCGTGGGCGATCGCTTCGAGCATGCCAAGATGCTCGGTGATCGCGATCCTCGGCTCGGCGGCGCGGACCTTCCGCGATGCGCGTCTTCTCGTGGGTGCGGTCTTCGCTCGGGGCATGGGCGTCCTCGGGGTCCGTTCCGGTTCGGGCGGAAAAGGTATCGCAACGGCGGGCGTGCGGTCGCGCCGGACGCGAGGCGACGGTTCAGTGGTGCGGATTCGTTCGTCCGCTCGCCGCGACGACCTCCCGAAGGCGCCGCGCCGACGCCGCATCCGCCGTGCCGGACGCGAGCCTCCAGCGCCAGTTGCCGCTCGGCGTGCCCGGCAGGTTCATGCGCGTCGAGGGCGGCAGCGCGAGCAGGTCCTGCATCTGGCAGATCGCGAGGTTGGCCGGCGAGGTCATCGAGAGCCGCACCAGCGCCTCCGCGGGGCCGCTTGCCGGTCCGGCATAGGCGAGGAACCGCCGCTTCGCGCCGCGCTCGAGCGTGCGCCACCATCCCGTCGCGACGTGGTTGTCGTGGGTGCCCGGATACACGACGCAGTTCGCGGGACATCGATGCGGCATGTCGAAGGCGTCGTCCCGCCAGAAGCCGTTCTGAAGGATGCGCATGCCCGGCAGTCCGAACTCGTCTCGCAGGCGCGTCACCGGCGGCGTCACCGCCCCGAGATCCTCCGCGACGAGCGGCAGGCCGGCGGCATGATCCTTCGCGATCGCCTGCAGCACCTCGCGACCGGGCTGGCGACGCCACGCGCCGCGCCGGGCGTTGCGTGCCCGAGCGGGGACCTCGTAGGCCCGCACGAAGCCGATGAAGTGGTCGATGCGCACCAGGTCGAAGCGATCGAGGGCGCGGCCGATTCGCTGTCGCCACCACAGGAAGTCGTCGCGACGGTGCGCAGACCACCGGTAGTGCGGCGTTCCCCACAACTGGCCATCCTTCGAGAAGGAGTCCGGCGGCACGCCGGTCACGACCTCGGGTCGGCCTCGCCGATCGAGGCGAAAGAGCTCTGGCGCCGCGTGCACATCCGCCGAGTCGAGCGCCGTGAAGATCGGCACGTCGCCGAAGAGCACGATTCCCCGCTGCGCGGCCTCCTCGCGCAGCCGACGCCACTGCCGCTCGAAGCACCACTGGCAGAACGCGTGGAAGTCGTGGCTTCCGCCATCGCGATGGGAGGCGAACGAGGTCCAGCCCGGAAGCCACCACGCCGCCTCCTCGAGAAACCTCGCGTGATCGCGCACAAGCGATCGGTTCCTGGCCCCCTGGGACAGGAAGTTCACGTGCGCACGCTCGAGGAGCGCGGTCTTCTCGCGACGCACCTTCTCGAATCGCACCGGACCGCTCGCCGACAGCACCCGCCTTGCCCGCGCGAGATCCCGAGCCGAGAGCAGGCCATCCTCGGCGAGACGCTCGGGCGAGACGAGCAGCGGCTCGCCCGCGAAGCTCGAGGGACTCGAATAGGGCGAGTCGCCCGGCCCGATCGGACCGACCGGCAGCGTCTGCCAGATCGACAGGCCCGCCGCCTGCATCCAATCCATGAAGCGCACCGACTCGGGGCCGAGGTCTCCGATCCCGAAGCCACCGGGAAGGCTCGTCACGTGGAGCAGGACACCCGCGCGGCGGGATGCGAGGAGCGGATGGATCGTCGCCGCGTTCGTCGACTTCCGGGTGGATGACTTGGTCGATGGCGTGATGGCTGCCATGGTCTGTGCACTCATCGATGTTCGCGCTGCTGCCGAGCCTTCGCGCGTCAGGGCGTGATCGCCCACACCCGTCCCGAGACCGGAGGCACCACGAGCTCCGGGAAGCGGTCGGGCTCGTCGGGCGGATGGTGGTGCCCGAAGACGAGTTCCCACGCGCCGGGCATCGAGGCGAGTTCCGGCACCGTCACCGTCGCCTGACGATCCGAGGCGTTGAGCGCGACGAGCACCTTCTCGGGGCCGAGTTCACGAAGGAACACCCAGACGTCCTGCTGGTCGTCGGCGAGCAGCGTGCGGAAGGAGCCGCGCCTGAGCGCCGCGAAACGATTCCGAAGCGCCGTCGCGCGGCGATAGAACTCGAGCTGCTCCTCCATCACCCGGTTCTCGTCGGGGTCGGTGTAGGGCTCGAGATCCTTCCACAGCATCGGCTTGCGGTTGTTGGGGTCGTCGGAACCCCACATCCCGACCTCGTCGCCGTAGTAGATCATCGGGGCCCCGACGTAGGTCATCTGCAGCAGCGCGAGCAGCCGCACCTTGCGATAGACCTCCGCCGAAGGCTTGCCCGCGTCGTACTTCGCGCCGTCCTGCTCGCGGTTGCCACGGTCGTACTCGCGATCGGGGTTCAGGAGCATCGACGCGATGCGGTCGGTGTCGTGGCTGTCGAGCAGGTTCATGAGGCAGTACGTCACCTCCGCCGGATAGGCCAGGCGAAGCTCCGCAAGTCGGCGATCGAGCTCGCTCGGCGCGATCTTGTTCACGCGATCGCCCACCCAGGCGATCGACGCCTCGGCGAAGGGGTAGTTCATCACCGCATCGAAGCTGCGGCCGTCGAGCCACTCGTCGGCCCGCTTCCAGATCTCGCCGGTGATGTAGGCGTCGGGATTGATCGCCTTCACGAACTTCCGCCACTCGATCCAGAACGGCAGCGGCACCTCGTTGGGCACGTCGAGCCGCCATCCGTCGATGCCGTCGGACGGATCGCCGTCTCCGTCCGGATCCATCCAGCGGCGGGTGACGTCGTAGACGTGCTTCGCCGCGGTGGCGCTCGCAAGCCCGTCGGCGCTCTTGGCGAAGACCGGCAGCTCGCCGAAGCCCGCCCAGCCGTCGTACTCGAAGGGATCCCAGCTCCGCACCGCGAACCAGTCGGCGAAGGGCGACGCCGGCCCGCGCTTCCGCACGTCCAGGAACGCCGGATGCGTCGCGCCCACGTGGTTGAAGACGCCGTCGAGGATCACCCGGAAGCCGCGGGCCTTCGCCTGCCTGAGGAACTCGAGGAAGACCTCGTCGCTCGGCGTCCACGTCCAGGTCGAGGGTTCGAGCAGGTTCTCCGCGGCTTCCGCCTTCGCATAGTCGCCCTTGACCCCGTAGTGCTCGTCGATGTGCACGAAGTTCGTCGCGTTGTACTTGTGCGGGCTCGGCGACTGGAAGACCGGGTTCAGGTAGAGCGCGGTGACGCCGAGCTCCTTCAGGTAGTCGAGCTTCTCGATCAGCCCCTGGAAGTCGCCTCCATAGAGCCGGCTGAAGACGTAGTACTCGTAGAAGCTCTGTCCGTCGCGCCCCTCCCACGGGCTCGGCGTGTACCAGTCGCTCGTCCACGGTCGCACCGGATCGGGGTCGTTCTCCGAGGTGCCGCTGCGGAAGCGATCGACCATGATCTGGTACCAGATCGCGTCCTTCGCCCAGTCGGGCGTGCGGACCGAGGGAGCGCGACCATCTGCGAGCGAGTAGACCTCGGGGGTGCGTGCCGACATCGAGCCGTCCTTCAGGATGAACACGTAGCGGCCGCCGCGGGCCGCGTCGGGAAGCGAGGCTTCCCACCAGGTGAACCGATCGTCGTCGAGAACCTCGTCCATCGCGATCGCCTCGACCTCCGCATCGCGCTCGACGAGCAGGTCGACCGATTCGACGTCGTCGCGAAGGGTGCGAAGCCGGATCGTCGCGGAGCCCGCCGCGTCCGACTGCCTCCAGATCGGAAGGGACGGATCATGCCGCACCGCGCTCGCCTCGATCGATCCATCGCCGAGGAGTCCGCGCGGCGTGGCCGCGAGCAACTCCGCCTCCGAACCGAGCAGCAGCAGCGAATTGAAGCCGCCGTGACCGTCGGGCGTTCGCCGGTCGTTCCGCGGATCGTCAAGCCACCGGAGCGAACCGTCGCCGCCCTTCGCGACGAACTTGTAGCCGTGGACGCCGTCGGGCAACTCGAGTTCGGCGATCCACAGGCTTCCGAGACGGCGCATGGGCGTGGCGGTCGGGCTCCAGTGGTTGAAGTCGCCCGCGAGCGCCACCGTCTCGATGCCCGCCTCACCCTCGAACCGCACGACGCACGACCATCGCCCATCGGGAGTCCGAACGGCCGTGACCGAGGCGGGCTGTCCGCTCGCCCGCCCGCCTTCCCGCGACCCCGCGAGCACGGGCACGTCGGGCGGAAACGACGCGACGGCCGGCGCGGCGACCGCGATCGCAACGATCGCCGCCACCTCCACGCATCGACTGCTCCGGGTTCGCATCGGGCGGGATGATAGG
>JBMSXH010000236.1:0-4637 GCA_049425445.1 Phycisphaerales bacterium
AGTCGAAGTTCAGGCGCCGCGGCGGCTTCGCGGATCTGGGCGAGCAGGAAGTCGTCCCAGGTTCGGTGGCGCCGTGGCAGGAAGTGGTCCGGTCTGGCTTCGAGCAGCCGCAGCCACGGTTCGTCGGAGACGACGCGGAAGCGCTGCGACGGCGGCGCCTCCGCACATCGGGCGCTCGCCACGGCGAGGATCGGGGCGAGCATCGACTCGATCACACGGCGCCTCACGGCCTCGAGCACCACCGGACCGCGCTCGGACTCCTCGGCCCGTCCGTTCCACCCTTCGGCGATCTCTCGAAGCGCCGCGAGCGATCCGGTCGCGTTGGTGGGAACCGTGCCGAGCACGAGCTCGCGCCACGGCTCGAGCGACTCGACGGTCGTGTCGAGCTGGATCGCGAGCATCGACGGCTCGTCGAACCCGTCGCTCCCGTTGCCCCGCTCGAGCAGCGCGCGGATTCGATGGGCCCGCGTCGGCTCTGCCCACTGCGAACCGAACTGCGAAGACCACGAGAGCGGCACCGCTCGCGCGTTGGCGGTGAAGAGGAAGCCGCTCTCCGGGTCGGCGATCCGTGGGCGGCGCGACTCCGGAAGCGGTCCGGTCCAGGCATCGCCGCCTGCCGCGAGCGACCGCGCAGTGCGTCCGTCGGCGCCGCCGCGATCGGGAAGGAACCCCGTCACCACCCAGCCGATTCGTCCGGAGTCGTCGGCGACGATCGCGTTCTGCGGCGCGTTGTTCCATCGGGCAAGGGTCGCGAGTGCATCGTCGATCGATCGCGCCGCGTGCAGATCGAGGATCGCGAGATTCGTCGAGGCCGGCTCGTCGATCGCGGACCGCAGGACGAGCGGTCGACCAAGCCGATCCTCCGCCAGCACCGGGCCCCAGCGGGTGGAGCGGAGCACCAGGTCCTGCGGCTTCTCGCCGCGGACGTCGATGCGTTCGACCATCTCGCCGAAGGGTTCGGAGCCGCCGGGCACGAGATAGCGGCCGTCGTCGCCGGGCTTCGTCTCGACGAGGATCCAGTCCTCGAAGTCGCCGGTGAGGTTGGTGAAGCCCCACGCGACGCGGCCATTGCTGCCGATCACCACGCCCGGCAGTCCCGGAAGCGAGAGGCCGGTCAGTTCACCGCTCGGCCACTCCAGCGCGAGGCGATACCAGGTCGTCGGCATCGAGAGGGCCAGATGCGGATCGCTCGCGAGGATCGCGCGGCCGTCGGCGGTCAAGGCGCCCGACACCGCGAAGGCGTTGCTGCCGGGAATCGGCGCAAGGTCGACCTCGAAGTCGATCGAGGCGGCGAGATGATCGGATGGCGCCGAAGCGGCGGCGCGAAGGTCGATGACGTCGGGACCGGGAATCGGGGCGGGACGATCGAGTCCGTGGGTATCGAAGTCCTCGATCAGGAGCGCGTCGAACCGGGAGGTCGGGCAGAGCAGGAACTCGAACATCGCCTCGCCGAGACATTCGCGCCAGTCGTGCCAGCCGCGCTCGAGGTCGGCGCTCCTGGCGAGCATCGAGTGCATCGAGAGCGAGACGAGGATCGAGTCCTCGGGAAGCCACGGTGCCGGAGGCCATCCCAGGAACGCGTACTCCGGAGGCGTGCGCATGGACGCGATCGCGGCGTTGACGCCGGAGGCGTACCGGGAGAGCTGCAGACGCTCGTCGTCGGAGAGGTTCGCGAGGATGCGCTTCGAGAGGGCCCGAAACCGGCGCGGTCTCGCGTCGAGGTCGCGGTCGACGACTGCGCCGCCGAGCAGCGCTGCGAGCTCGCCGGCGGCGTTGCGCCGCATGAGGTCCATCTGGAAGAGGCGATCGCGTGCGTGGACGAAGCCCTCCGCGGCGAACGCGTCGAGCCGGCTTGCGGCTTCGATCGCGGGGATGCCGCGATCGTCGACGGCGATCGCGACCGGCGCATCGAGCGCTGGAACAGGCACGACGTTGACGGCGGCGAGGAGGAGGTTCGCGAGGAGCATGGGGGAAAGAGAGGAGAAAGGAGAGAGGAGTAAGGAGGGAGGAGAAGCCTTCAGATGGCGCAGGCGAGACCTGCACCCATCGCCGCGAGGCTCATCCCGCCGCCGCCGCGCGCGGACCGGAGGCCGCGGCGACATCCTCGCCCGTCGGCCGCTGCACGATCCGCAGGCCGAAGCGCGGGGCCGTCGCGAGCAGGTGGTCGAAGATGTCCGCCTGGATCGACTCGTAGGCGTTCCAGTCGGTGGTGGCGGTGAAGCAGTAGACCTCGATCGGAAGCCCGTCGATCGTCGGATCGCGGTGCCGCACGAGCAGCGTCATGTCCTTGCGAACGTCCGCGCGTGCCCGAAGGTACCGCTCGATGTAGGCCCGGAAGGTGCCGAGATTCGTGAGGCGCCGCTCCTGCGGCTCGAGCGGCGGCGAGGCGGCGGCCGCCGCCTTCCCGGCCGCGGCGTTGGCGGTGGCGATCTCCTCGGTCTTCTCGCGGAGGTACTCGGCGATCAGGCTCATCCGCCCGAGATCGCTCGCCTCGTCGTCTCGGAGGAAGCGCACCGTCTGAACGTCGACGAGCAGCGAACGCTTGATCCGCCGCCCGCCCGACTCGGTCATGCCGCGCCAGTTGGTGAAGGCCTCCTCGATCAGCTTGTAGGTCGGGATGCTGGTGATCGTCTTGTCGAAGTTCTGGATCCTCACCACGTTCAGCCCGATGTCGAGCACGTCGCCGTCGGCTCCGAACTTGGGAGCGGAGATCCAGTCGCCCACCCGCACGAGGTCGTTGGTGGAGACCTGGATCGACGCGACGAGCGAGAGCAGGGTGTCGCGGAAGACGAGGAGGATGATCGCGGCCGCGGCCCCGAGTCCGGACAGGAGCAGCGTCGGGGAACGGTCGAGCAGCAGGGAGACCGCGAAGATCGAACCGACGATCCAGACCAGGAGCTGCCCGAGCTGCACGAAGCTCGTGATCGATCGCTGCGGCTCCTTGGCATGGGTGTCGATGTAGTAGGTGTGGATGCCCCCGACGAGGGCCGATCCGAGCCGAGCCGCGAGGATCGAGAAGATCGCGCCGGCGACGTTCTCGACGATCTGCCGGACCGGCTCCGAGAGCCACCCGATCGTCGGAGAGAGTCCCCAGGCGACCATGCCCGAAGCCGTCCAGCCTGCGGCGGCGATGGTGCGACGGGTGACGATGTGGCGGAGCAGGCCGCGGCCGAAGCGTTCGGAGAGGCGGCGGAGCGCCGGCCCGATCGCGAACCGCACGAGCAGCAGCGCGATCGTCGCCGCGGCGAACAGGACCGCGATGCCGGCGACGTGCGAGGCGATCGGACGTCCGTCGAGCCAGTCGCTCGCGACGCCGATCCAGTCGATCACATGCCGCTCGACCGACGTCGCCGCGTCGCGGACTGTCGAATCGATCGCCTCGGCGCCCTCGATGGAGGGCGCATCGGTCGGCGCCGCCGCGGTCGCCGGCTTCGGCGTCGTCTTCGCCTCGGTTCCCTGCATGAGCATGGGCCGCGATGGTAGGTGCTTCACGCGAGGTGTCGAACCCGACCGATACACTCCGCCCCATGCCTTCCACGAGTGAAGAACACGCGGGCCGACCGCGAATCCTGACCGGCGACACGCCGACCGGCCAGCTGCACCTGGGCCACTGGGTGGGCTCGGTGAAGCGTCGCGTCGAGCTGCAGCACACCCACGACTGCTACTTCATCCTCGCGAACCTGCACGCCTTCACGACGCGTGCCGACAAGCCCGCGGAGATCCGCCGCGACACGCTCGAGATCGTCCGCGACTACCTCGCGATGGGGATCGATCCCGCCAAGGCCACGATCTTCCTGCAGAGCGAGGTGCCGGCGATCAGCGAGCTGACGTTCCTGTTCGCGATGCTGCTGCCCTTCAACCGCGTCATGCGGAATCCGACCCTGAAGGACGAGATCAAGGTCAAGAACCTCGGCGAGAACTACAGCTTCGGCTTTCCCCTCTACGCGGTCGGGCAGACCGCGGACATCCTCGCGTTCCGGCCCGTCGGGGTGCCGGTCGGCGAGGATCAGGTGCCGCACCTCGAGCTGACCCGCGAGGTCGCGCGGCGGTTCAACCAGATGTACTGCGGCGTCGGCGACACCGTCGAGGACGACGACCATGCCCGGGAGGGCGGCGTCTTCCCGATCCCCCGCGCCGAGGTCGGCAAGGTGGGCCGGCTCGTCGGCACCGACGGCGTGCACAAGATGAGCAAGAGCCTCGGGAACGCGATCTTCATCAGCGACTCCGCGAAGGAGATCCGCAAGAAGGTCTCGAAGATCTACACCGGGCGTCAGAGCCCGACCGAGCCCGGCGACGTCGGCAACGCGCTCTTCCAGTACGTCGACGCCTTCATCGAGGACCCGGCGCGGATCGCCGAGCTCAAGGACCGCTACGCCCGCGGCGCCGATCTCGGCGACGGGCACGTCAAGGTCGAGGTCGCGGAGGCGATCGATCGCCTGATCGCGCCGATGCGCGAGCGCCGCAAGGCGTTCGAGGGCGACGACGCGCGGATCGTCTCGATCCTGCAGGACGGCTGCGCCCGGGCCAACGCGACCGCCGAGAAGACCCTCGCGCTCGCGAAGGAAGCCTGTGGGCTGGGGTTCTTCAGGCGCACGCTCGCGATCGGGTGACTGGTTCGCGCCCCGCGTCGATCACGC
>JBMSXH010000237.1:0-4626 GCA_049425445.1 Phycisphaerales bacterium
GGCCCGAATTCGAATCAGTGGACTTTCGGTGCGACCAAGTCGAGTACTCGTCGACCACAAGCTCGACATCGCGGTGCTCCAACTCGACGGGGAGACCGTCGAACTCCTGGAACTTCGACCCCTTCATCCCGGCAAGGCGATGGTCAATCAAGAGGCCAAGCTCTGGGGCTTCCCGGGCATCCCCGGTGCCGTGATCAACGGCGTGCCGGCGGCGAATGCGCCGAGCGCCTCGCAAACCTCGCAGCGATGCGACATCACCGATGTCAGGAGGGGCGAGGTGATCTGCACGGCACTCAACGGGATCGAGACGCGAGGCGGATTCAGCGGCGGCCCACTCATTGACGCGCAGGGCGCGGTGCTCGGCATGATCTCCCGCTCGACCCCGGAGACCACCAGATGCCGATCGATCGAAGCCATCGACGGCGTGATCGCGAGATTCGCCAAGGAGTCGCGCCCGTACTCCGAGTGACCCTCGCCATCAGTCCTTTCGACTTGCTGCCGGCAAGTTCGTACTCCCATGAGGCTATCCATGCCCCGGAACGCCCTCCGATCGTCGCGGCCGATCCTCCGAGTGACCCTCGCCGCAGCGATTCTGGCAATGCCTTGCCAGGGCATCGCTGCAGATCCGCAAGTGCAGGTACCCCAGCCGCCCCAACGGTTCATCGCGCCAGACCCGGTGGCGCTCGATGACGCGATCGAGCAGCGGCTCGCAGAGCTTCGATCGAAGGCGTCCGCATGGGATTGGATCGATCTCGTCGAGCGTGGTCGAATCGCGGTGGCCGAGGGCGACTTCGCGGGCGCCTCGATTGCGTTCGAGGCCAGCCTTCAGAGTGTGGATGAGCCCATTGAGCGACTGGTGAGTCTTCAGCTTCTCGGCCGTGCCCTGCTTCACGACGCGCAAACGATGCCGGTGCCTGGCGATCAAGAGCGGGATGCTCGCTCGGCAACGCTTCGCCGGGCTGGCGACTGCTTGAACGAAGCCCAGATCTTCTCCCCGCTATCCCGCGACATCGCGGCCGCAAGAGTGACGGCGTGGAGTCAGTCGGGGGATCAGCTTGAGACGCTTGCCGCGGAGCACCAACTTCGCGTGATCGACCCCGCCATGGAAGGCACCGCGAGGATGGATCCGATCACTGCGGCGATCGTGTGCTACGCGGTGTTCAAGGCGGGACAATTGATCCTGAAGCACTACGACTTCGGCGGAAACCTGAAGGCAGAGCACCGTGCCGCCATGCTGGGCGCCCTGGACTTCGCCGTATCGGCTTCGCTGACTGGCCTTCCGTTCGCTGGCCAAGCGGCGGACATTGGTATCGGCTTCGTGGAAGACGCGATCCTCGATTGAGCGAGCTGCCAGAGGGCCGGATCGACGAAGCCCGATCCGGCGGTCGAACCTGCCTCACGGTCCGAACCGCCACGGCTCTCCCGGCTCATAGCCGAGCGTCGCGTAGAGCTGCTTCCGCGTCTGCATGCGATCGACGAGGCTCTCGAACGAGCCGGTCTCCTTGAGCACCTCGAGGCTCCGGACGACCTCGCCCATCGCGAGACGCAGGAGGCTCACCGGAAAGATCACCAGCCGGTAGCCGAGATCGCCGAAGCGATCGAGCGTGATGAACGGGGTCTTGCCGAACTCGGTCATGTTCGCGAGAAGCAGCCCGGGGCTTCCCTTCGCGAACGCCTCGAACTCCGCCTCGCTCTGCAATCCCTCCGGGAAGATCGCGTCGGCGCCCGCAGCGCGGTAGGCGTTGGCGCGAACGATCGCGTCGTCGAGGCCGGTCACGCCGCGCGCATCGGTGCGGGCGATCACGAGGAAGTCCGGATCGCGCTTGGCGGAGACCATCGCCTCGACCTTCAGGCACATCTCCTCGCACGGCACGAGTTCCTTGCCGTCGAGGTGGCCGCACCGCTTCGGAAAGACCTGATCCTCGACGTGCAAGCCGGCAGCGCCCGCCCGCTCGTACTCGACGACGGTGCGAAGCGACTGCTCGTACTCGCCGAATCCGGTGTCGGCATCGGCGACGACCGGCAGGCCCGAGGCGTCGGCGATGCGGCGGATCTCGGCGGCGAACTCGGTCAGCGTGAGCAGGCCGACATCCGGCACGCCGGCCGAGACGCTCATGGCGGCGCCCGAGACGTAGCAGCCGTCGAAGCCGGCATCCTTGATCGCGCGGGCCGCGAGCGCGTTGAACGCACCGGGCAGCGCAACGGGGCCGCGTTCGGCGGCCGCGCGAAGCCGAGCAGCCGGAGTGGAGGTGGTCTGGCTCATCGCCGGATTGTGGCAGGTTCGGGCGAGGCGACCAGTCGCCAACATCGTGCAAGCCTTGGCAGCGCGTTGCCGAACCTCGCGCCCGTCGATCGCTCGGCGGTCTGCCTGCGGTCGATCGACCGATCAGGGACCGACCGAGGCGATGGAAGGGTTCCCGATCGGTCCGGCTACGCTCCCGAGATGGCGTCGATCGCGCTCCTTTCCCCGATCCGGCTGGGCCTTCACGAGTCGCCTACCGCCGCGGAGCGCTCGGCGCTCGCCGACCACGTCCGCTTCCTGCAGCGCCTCGTGGCCGAGGGGCGGGTGCTGACCGCGGGCCCCTGCGAGGACGGATCGCTCGGTCTGGTCGTGTTCCCCAACGCCGACGCGGCGACGGCGTCCGCGTTGATGGCGACCGATCCTGCGGTCGTGGCGGGCGTCTTCCGAGTCGAGGTCAAGGCCTGGCGCATGAGCCTGCTCGGCCACGGTGCCGGCCGCGATTGGACGGGCTTCGTCCAGGCGGTCCACATCCAGGCGTCGCCCCGCGAGGCGTGGTCGATGTTCGCGACCCCATCGGGCATGGCGCGGTGGTTCACCGCCTCGGCCGAGACGACCCGCGGTGATCGCGTCATCGGTGGCTCCGAGGTGTTCCAGCCCGCGGATCAGGTGCGCTTCGTGTGGATCGTGCCCTCGCCGGAGACCGTGCCAGCCGTCGGTTCAGGCTCGCCGTCCGAAGCCGAGACGTACGGCGCGCCGGCGACCATCGAGATGCCGGAGACGAACGAGATTCTCGAGGTCGTCCCCGGCCGACGCCTTCGCCACGGGTGGTACGAGGGCAAGGGGTGGGTCGAGTACCGGGTGCTCCCGCATCGCGAGGGGCGTCGCGTCACCATCGAACTCGAACAGCGGATGGATCCCGCGCACGACTTCGCCCTGCTCGAGGGCGCCTACGTCGGATGCCGTCAGGGTTGGGCGTTCTATCTCGCGAACCTGAAGGCGGTCCTCGAGCACGGCCTCGACCTGCGCGAGCCGCGGCCGGACCGTCGCGACCTGATCAACGTCTGAGTCTGATCAGCGCGGCGACGCCAACCTGCGACGCGTGCGGACGACTCGCATGACGCGACCGCCGACTCGCCCAAACGCGAAGGATCCAAACTCACACGGCAGGGCCATTCGAGCGTCAAAGGGCGACGTCGGGCGACGTCACGACGAACGCGACGACCCGCGTCGGCTCGCCAGCGTCGACGTCCACCGAGCACGAGAAGCGTCGCCGTGCGACGTCGGAATCAGCCCAGGTCGGGGAAGGTCTTCCGCACGATGCCGACGAGATCCTTCACGTGCGAGATCGACTCGTCCATGAGCTTGCGCTCGTCGCCGTCGAGCTCGATCTCGACCACCCGCTCCATGCCGCCCTTGCCGAGCACGCACGGCACGCCGACGAAGTAGCCCTGGCCCTTCTGGCCCGGCGCCACGCCGAACTCGTTCTCGCAGTAGGCCGCGCAGGGCAGGATCCGCTTCTTGTCCTTGATGATCGCCTCGGCCATCTGCACCGAGCCGCTCGCGGGGGCGTAGTACGCGCTCGTGCCCATCAACTGCACGATCTCGCCGCCGCCGACCTTCGCCCGCTGCACGCAGGCGTCGATCTTCTCCTTGGAGAGGAGCTGCGACACCGGGATGCCGTGGACCGAGGTGTAGCGCGGCAGCGGCACCATGTCGTCGCCGTGGCCGCCGAGGAGCAGCGCCTGGATGTCCTCGATCGAGACGCCGAGCTCCATCGCGATGAAGGTGCGGAAGCGGGCGACATCGAGGCAGCCGGCCTGCCCGAGGATCCGATGCGTCGGGAAGCCCGAAGCCTTCCAGGCGGTGTAGACCATCGCGTCGAGCGGGTTGCTGACGACGATCATGATCGCGTTGGGGCTGTGCTTGGCGACCTGCTCCGCGACCGAGCGCACGATCTTGACGTTGGTCGCGATGAGGTCGTCGCGGCTCATGCCGGGCTTGCGAGGCAGGCCCGCGGTCACGATCACCACGTCGCTGTCGGCGGTGTCGGCGTAGTCGCTCGTGCCGATCACGTTCGCGTCGAACCGCTCCATCGGGCCGCAGCAGAGAAGATCGAGCGCCTTGCCCTTCGCGACGCCCTCGCGATCGGGGATGTCGAGCAGCACGACGTCGGCGAGTTCCTTCGCCGCGGCCCAGTGGGCACAGGTGGCTCCGACGTTTCCGGCTCCGATGACGCTCAGCTTCGCACGACGCATGGCAACGATCTCCAGTGGCGGCCGCGGAGGGCGACCGAGGTTCCGAGGGACGCGAGATGGAAAGAAAAGCCCCGCGGGCGGGAACCCGCGGGGCGGAGATGATAGTCGGCGAGTCGACCGTCTTGGGGG
>JBMSXH010000238.1:0-4613 GCA_049425445.1 Phycisphaerales bacterium
TTCGCGCGAACCACGGGCAGAACAATCCCGCGGTGACCACGCGGCTCGAGCGGGCGCTCGACGACGGCGGTCTCGACTTCTCGTTCCTTCGTTCGACGCCCTTCCGCGAGGAGACCAACGAGTACCTCGATCAGCTCAAGAACCCGCAGCTCGCCCACGACAACCGCCGCAAGGTCACCGCCTTCAGCGGGGCGCGGAACGACCTCTCGGCGCCGTGGCTCTGGTCGAGCCCGCGCTTCGAGACCGACATCGACTACAACCGCGACGGATTCGCCTTCGCGATCGACGGGAGCGGCACGCCGAACGCCCAGGCGTTGCTGGCCGCCGACCGCGCGACCTGGGAGTCGCAGCGTCGCAAGCTCGACCTTCGCCGTCCGATGGATGAACCGGACGTCTTCGCCGACGGCTCGGTGACCCCGGCGGCGCCCGAGGTGATCGCCGCCAACAAGCGGATCTGGCGCGAGGAGCTCCGTCGCCTGCTGCGGCAGACGATGACCCTCGACTACACCTTCCGCGACGGCGCGACCCGCGCGTACCAGAGCTACTTCGGTCGCCCCGACGACTCGATCGACGAGGGCCGCGACGCCTTCCGGCTGACGCGCCGAATGCTCGGAAGCTGGGCGGCGAACATCGACCAATGGCGCGATGGTCCGGTGCGGCGAGAGTTCCCCGATGGGTCGGTCGCGTACATCGATCGGCCGCTCAATCCACGCAACATCCAGGAGGCGGTGCTCTACCCCGATCCAAGCGATCCGGCGGAGAACGCCTTCCCCGACGAGCGGGTCGCCTTCGTGGGCAACGAGAAGCACCCCGCGATCGTCGAGGTGTTCTTCGCCCTGGTGTATCCCAAGACCCGCGTCGATCCCGGCTGGCAAGCCGCCGGCGGCCCGGCGCCGTTCGGCGAGTACGGATGCCCGTGGAGCCCGGGAGCCGGCGAGAACTTCGTGCAGTTCGAGGCGGGCAACCTGCTCACCCCGAACCCCGCCGTCGTCTTTGCGGTGCAGATCGCGAACCCCTACGACACGCCGATTCCGCTCGCCGACTTCTCGATCCGCGTGGCGGGCCGCACCTTCCCGCTCGCGATCGCCGCGCAGCAACTGGGACTGCCGCTCAACTTCGCGTTGCAGCCGACGACGCCTGAGCGGCCGTGCTCGCTGGTGCTCTACTCCATCCCGCAGGCCTCGGGCGCCTTCGGCGCGCAGTTCCGGCAGAAGTGGCTCGACTACCTCGATCTCGACGAGGAGGACCTCTTCGACGACCCGAACAACGTGGCGCTTGTCACCGACGATCCGGACGGCGCGACGTACGAGCCGATCGAGAGCATGGTCGTCGACGGCACCGCGATCCTTTCGCTGCCGTGGGACGCCTTCGAGGACGAGGATGCCGACTCGGTCGAGATCGTCCGCAACTATCTCGACGACAACAATCAGAACGGCATGCAGCTGGTCGTCGATCGCTTCGGCAAGACCGATCTGGATTCGGACGACGCCTTCTCGCAGATCGCGAGCAAGCTCTACCGCGACGACTACCTGCCGCCGCCGCCCAAGTTCGAACTCGTCTTCCTGCCCACGCCGCCGTACCCGCCGCAGACGGTCGATCCGGATCGGTCCTGGTACAGCGGCATCCGGATCAGGAACGCGGACTATCTCGCGACCTGGGTGCGGGCGAGCCGACCGTGGCTTCGCGACCTCGACCGCAACGGCGTGATCGATCCCGACGAGCGGAATCCGCGGTACGCGCTGAGCATCACGAGCGACGTTTCGCGGGTGATCCGCACCAACGCCGACGGGGTCGACGAGACCGGTGCGGAACGCTCCAACTACTACAAGGGCGACGTGATCGAGGGCGATGCGGAGATTCCAGACGCGCCAGACGCCGAGAACGACGCGGAGATGTGGCTGACCGGGTTCACCTTCGAAAGCCAGTTCTCCGGCGAGGGCGGGCCGCAGGAGGTGATCCGCTCGAAGCCCGTCTTCTTCCCGATGCAGGTGGTCATCGACGGAGACCATCGCACGTACGACGGCTACCAGTACGGCGGCGGCGGACCAGGCGACGTCTCGAACTTCAGCCCCTTCGCCGGGAACGACGTCCGTTGGGGCGAGAAGGGGATGCCCAAGTCGAACCAGTACGACGAGGACCGGAACTTCGGTCGCTTCGCGTACCAGTTCAGCCAGAAGGACCGCGACTTCGAACAGATCGGCGAGATCGCGAACGTGCCGCTCTGGGGCACCGAGGTCCGCTACCCGATTCCCGGCAACGGCCGTGCGGAGACGGTCCGTACGCTCTCGGAGATCCTCGCCGACGAGGACGATCTCGACTCGGAGACCCATCCGATCGAGCCCGGGGTCTATCGCAATCGGTTCCGCACCTTCGCGGGTTTCGAGGTGGGGCTCGAACCCGACCTCGATACGGGCGAGATCGCGGTGTACCCGCAGGGCAGCGATGCTCGTCAGCCGGTGCCGGTGCTCGGCGCCGCACCGGGCGGACTCGACACCGATCAGGAGTCGGAGTGGGAGGCGTTCTTCGCCACCCGTCCGCGCGTTCCCGCGGGCGTCGGGCTCTTCGATGCGCTCGTCTGCGATGACCGCGGCATGTTCTGGCGGGACACCGACGGTGATCTGGATGTCGATACCGACGACCTGCTGCTCGCGCGACTGCTCTCGCCCGCCAACGCCCGAGGCTTTGCTGGCGCCGCCACGCCAGGGCTCGTCAACCTGAACACCGCGCCGGTCGAGGTGCTGCGCACGCTGCCGCACTGGTGGCGGATGATCTACAACGACTCCGACTTCCAGGGGTCGCTGGCGCCGGGGCAAGTGGTGAACGTGCCGGATGGGCTGAGCCCTCGCGTTCGGCTTCCGGAGGCGTTCCTGCGATACCGCGATCAGGCGCCGTCGCCCTCGACGGCCCGCGGCTGGGCCGAAGGCGGCGCCGCGTTCCAGGATCTGACGCTGCCGAACTACCTCGACCGCGGACTCGCGGAGGACGAGTTGCCCGGCTTCGACGGCTACTTCCCAGGCATGCGGAACCACCGCGGCGTCGAGTCGATCGGGGAGTTGCGGCTGCTGCAGCGGGTCGTCGAGGGAATCGACGACGGATCGTGGGGACGGCGCCTCAATGGCAGCGTCGAGTTCGGCGGGCTTGATCCCTTCCGAACCGGATCGGAACTGCTCGACGCCGAGTACGGCTATCGCGGCAACGTCTTCCGCTTCGACACCCGCCTCGCCACCGATCGCACGATCGGGATCGACTCGCCGAATCCCGAGGACGCGAACGCGTTCCTGCGTCCCGACACCACCCCCGGCGACGCCGAGGAGCGCAATCTCCTCTTCAGCGGTGTGTCGAACCTCGTCGGCGTGCGGAGCGACGTGTTCACGGTGTACTTCCGCGTGCGCACGTTCCGCCGCAATCCGATCACGGGCATCTGGGATGCGACCGACCCCGAGCACATCCTCGGCGACGATCGCTACGTGATGCTCGTCGATCGCAGCAAGGTCGATCGGCCCGAGGACAAGCCGGAGGTCGTGTTCTTCCAGAAGCTTGCGTACTGAGCGAGGACGGGCGCAAGCGATCGTGATCGCGAAGTTCGATCGCCGCGATGGAGCGAACTCGATCACGGCCGACCGAAGCCGTGCGGGCTTCGCGGTCGCCTGGAGCGATGGGCCGCATGCGGTCGATGGGCCCCATGGTCCTTCATGGGACCGGGAACGAAACGGGCGGTCTCTCGTTCTCGCCCTGTGAGGCTCGAGAGGCTCGCGTGCAGGCAGCACCCGTCGTGCTCGCGGCATCGGGCGTCAAGCGCCCGCCGCAAGTGCAGCGCTTCGCGGTTCGGAGTCCATCAGGTCCATTACGTCCATGGGGTCCATGTGACGGTCCGCCGAGCGCCGCGAGCGAGCCACCGCGTGACGTGGCCCGCGTTCGCAGCACCAGCTTCCAGGTCACCCCGGGCGATCGCCTCGCAATCGAGAGGCGCGTGACGGTCCTCACGACACGTCGAGTTCCCGCACGCCGCGGGCCCGCCGCACCGCTTCGCACGCGGCGCGGATGCGCTCCCGCACCGACTCGGGATCGGCGATCCCCCGGAGCGGAATATTCGGGTTGGTGTGGTCGGAGGAGATCACCCTCAAGGTGCCGATCCCGACGAGTCGTTGCCAGAGCGGGATCGAGAGCTCGGTGTCCTTGACGCGGTAGATCTCGATCTCCTCGAGGTGCCGCGTGAAGACGCCGCTGCGGACCCGAATCCGCTCCTGCGTCAGTTCGTAGCGGACGAGCTTCAAGACCAGCCACTTCCACGCGATCGCGGCGAGCGGCGCAAGGAGCAGGGGCGAGGCCATCCACCCGACGCCCACGGTGGCGAGTGCGATCGCGAGATAGCATCCGAACACAACCAGGAATGCGAGGAACCACCAGAAGTTCAGCCACTGGCTCGGCGAGCCCGACCAGAGGAGTTCGTCGCTCGAGGAGGCCGCCGTCGATCGCGGGGCGGCCGGTGCTCCTTCGGGCGACGCCGTGCCGAGCGGTTCGAATGCCGCATGCGGATCGGGGCTCCCGCCTTCGCGAAGCAGTTCGACCGAGTCGACCTCGAGCCCGAGTTCCTCCGCGAGTCGCTCGGTCTC
>JBMSXH010000239.1:0-4613 GCA_049425445.1 Phycisphaerales bacterium
TGAGAAGGCCCATCGGCATCGGTGAGACGGGCGAGGCCTCCCGGGCGACGATGTCTCTTGCGGCGACCTTGGTGGTCTGCCCGGTGTAGGGATCGATGATCAGTTCAACCACGTCGTCGTCCCGCACGATGCGGCCGATCACGATGCGCCCGTTGCGCAGGCGGACTCGCGTGTTGCGGTACTGGTCGCTGATGTCCGCCGAAGGCTCGAGGATGGTGCGAAGGAGATCGCGGCGCGAGAAGCGGCTGCCGGCCGAGGTGAGGTCGGGTCCGACGCCGCCGCCACCGGAACCATCGAAGCGGTGGCACGAGGCGCAGGCGGCCTGGAGGTAGGCGGCGCGTCCGGCGTCGAAGTCGCGGCCCTTCGAGGCGAGCGGCAGATACGGATCGAGGGCCTGCATCGACCAGATCCGCGTGCCGCCCGAGATCGCCGCGAGGTCGGGCATCTGCCGGGGCGTCGGGGCGGCGAGGGTGGCGAGCGATTCGCGATCCGACTCGGGGGCGTGGACGAGCGCGTCGCGTTCGATGGCGTCGAGGTAGCCGCGGAAGCTGTGGCCGCCGTCGGTGTTCTTCGCGGAGGCCAGCCAGCGGAAGAGCGCCTCGCGATCGGCGGCATCGAGGTGGTTCGAGAGCCGCAGGCTCATCGCGACGTCGAGGGCGGGCGCCACCTCGAGCGAACCGAGGGCCTTGACCGCGGGCTTCACCGCGTCGGCGCTGTCGGCCACGACGAGCATCGCGAGCATCGCCCGATCGAGTTCGACATCGCCGCAGGGATGCACCGGCTCGAGCCGCGATCGAAGCAGGGCCTTCATCGCCTCGTCGGCGAGTTCCGGATGCCGGGCGAGGGCGATCTCGTGGAGACGAAGCCACGCCTGCCGCTGCGAACGATCGAGCGTCGCCCAGTCGAACGCGCCGAGGCGCTCGATCGCGGCGGCGACGTCGCTCGTCTCGCCGACTCGAACGAGGGCAAGCAGCGCCGCGAGCGCGCGAGCCGAATCGGCTTCCGCGAGGGCCCGTGATCGCCACGCGTCGACCGGCGCGAACTCGAGGGCGACGCGGGCGGCGTAGGCAATCGACCCGTCGCGATCGGCGAGGTCGATCCAGATCGAGTCGAGCGACTCGCCCGAAGCGGTCGGATCGCCGTGCAGCGACTCGATGGCGCGACGCTTCGCCCGCGAGGCCTCGCCAGCCATCGGCGGAAGCGGGGTCGCGTCGAGCGACGCGGCGTCCTCGTGCGTCACGCGATAGAGGCCGCTCTGCGTGCCGCGTCCGCCGGTGATGAACCACATCGCGCCGTCGGGACCCACTTCGAGGTCGGTCACCTGCAACGGCTTCCCGGTCAGGAAGTGGTCGAATGATCCGCTGAACGTTCCGCCGTCCGGATCGAGGCGCACGCGAAGGATGCGTCCGTAGGACCAGTCGCCGATGTAGAACGCCGCGCGATCCTCGAGCGGGAAGGCGAGCGGCTCGCCGTAGAGGACGCCGACCGGCGAACTCATGCCCACATCGACGAGGGTCGGGGCCATGTCGGGCACGCCGTCGCGCCACTTCGCGGAACCGCTGCGCCAGCCGTACTCGCCGCCGGAGACGACGTGGTAGACGCGGGTCGGCCGGTACCAGGGCAGGCCGAGATCCCACTCCATGTCGGAGTCGAAGGTGAGCACCTCGCCTTCGGGGCCGAAGTCGAAGTCGTAGGCGTTGCGGAACCCGGCGGCGACGATCTCGATCGGCCCGCCGTCTGGATCGAGGCGCATCAGTTGCCCGCCCGGTGCCCGCACGCCGACGGCGTGCCCGCGCGGATCCTCGACCCGCGGCTCGAGGACGTCCTCGGCCCAGCGCTGGTGCGGCGAGGTCGGCGCCGGATCCGCGGGCGGATCGCAGTGGTTGCCGTTCATGAGGTAGAGCAGGCCGTCCGGACCGAGTCGCACCGCGTGCGAGCCGTGCTCGCCGCCGTCGCCGAGCTTCGTGATGAGCGTGACGTCTTCGTACGCGCGATCGCCGTCGCGATCGGTCATGCGGTAGAGCCCGTAGCCCTGTGGGCCAGAGCCTTGCACGAAGAGCGAGCCGAGCGCGGTGACGAAGCCCATCGATCCGACCGGCGACTCGGTGATCTCGATCAGTCGAACCGGGTCGCCTTCGCGCTGCGGCATCACGACGCGGGCGAGATGCCCGCGCTCCTTGCTGACGAGCAGATCGCCGTGCTCGTCGAACCCCATCGCGATCCACGACCCTTCGCCGAACTGCGAAGCGTGGACGAGTTCGACGCGATAGCCCGGCGGCACCGAGATCGATTCGGCGGGCGTCGCGTCACGCGGCGCGAAGGGATCGGGCCACGGCCCGTTGGGCGCTCGACTGGGCCCAAACGAGTGGACGGGGTTCCAGCCGGAAGGCTCCGCGAACTGCGGAGGGTCTTCGGAGAGGACGACGGCCGGAGCGCACTCCCACGTCTCGTCGGTGCGAAGGAGCTGTTCGCGACCATCCTCGAACCGAAGCGTGCCGCGAACAAGGAGCCCCGCCGGTCCGCCTTCGTTCTCCGCGCGAACGAGGATCTCGTGGCGACCGGGCGCGAGGGCGATCGAGTCCGCCTTGAGCTGCGGCCGATCCCACGCCTTGCCGGAGAGCAGCTGCTGCCCGTCGAGCCAGAGCGTGTAGCGGTTGTCGCAGGTGGCGACGAGATTGGCGAGGGTCGCGGGCTCGTCGAGGCTGAACGAGGTTCGGAAGAAGAACCGGTCGCCGTCGGTCGCGGGGTGGCGGCCCCAGATCCAGGCGACGTCGTCGGCGCGAAGCGGGGGCGCCGTGGGAAGCGCGTCGGCTCCGTCGTTCGGCTCCGCGTTCGCGATCGGCGTGAGCACGAGGTTGCGGTAGCGCACCGTCATCGGCGGGCCGGCGTGCAGCTGCAGCGCGATCTGCCCGCTTCGGGCAGCGTCGGGCGATCGATCGGTCACCTCGACGAGCGGCACGCCGTTGATGGTGTGCGAGAGTCGCGGTCCAACCGCGCGGATCACGTACTCGTTCCATCCGGGCCGGATCGCCGACTGCAGCGCGGCGCGATCGCCGAGATCGGGCGAGGCGGTCTTCGACCCGTCGGCGCCGAGCGCGACCCGCTCGCCGCGCCACGCGACGATGCCGCGACCCTTCTCCTCGTAGAGGATGCCGGTGTAGTTGGGCCCGGCTTCGAGATCGGCCTGGTAGCCCGCCACCGCGAAGTCGCCGAGGTCGCGGCTTCGGTATTGGATGCCGGAGTTGCCGCCGTCGATCGCGAACTCGAGGCGCAGTTCGAAGTCGTCGAACGCGCCGTCGCGGATCAGGTAGGTGTTGCGTTCGCAGGGCGTCTGCTCGGTGGAGCGGCCGACGATCGCGCCGTCCTCGACCGACCAGAAGCGTGGGTCGCCGGACCAGCCCGAGAGCGAGGTGCCGTCGAAGAGACGGATCGGGGTCGCCGGCGGATCGGCGTGGGAGAGCGGGGCATGGACCAGGAACGACAGCGCCAGGGCGAGTGCAGGTCGAGGCATGTGCGGAATGTAGCGGTGCGCGATCTGGTGAAGGCTGCGGATTCAGGGCGGCGATCGCCGGTTTCGGCGTTTCGGCACTCTTCGCCGTGTCGAGGGTGGCGACGAGTAGGTTCGGCGGGATGCCTCTCCCATCGATGCGCTCCTCGGCGTCGGAGATCCCTGCACCGGATCGATCGGGCGGGAGTGCGGAGCGCCTTGCCCGCCTCGCCTGGCTGCAGACCGAAGGCATCGGATGCACGCGGTGCGGTCGACTGATCGACGCGCTGGGATCTGCCTCGGCGGCGTTCGAGCGTTCACCGGAGGACCTTGCGTCGGCGATCGGCTCGCCGGTCGAGACGGCGGCTCGCTGGCGCGAGGCCGCGCGGCGCGCACGCGACGATTCGGCGAGGCGCGAGTTCGATCGATGCCTCGCCTCGGGCGTCACGCTCGCGATGCCGGGCGACGCGGAGTACTCCTCGCTGCTCTCGGTGATTCCAGATCCGCCGCCGCTCCTGTGGGTGCGGGGAACGCTCGGTTGCGGCGAGGCGTCGTTGGCGTCGTGCCCGACCGGCCTCGCGCGTGACGATGCGGCCAAGGCGTTCGACGAGCCTCGTGTGGCGATCGTCGGCGCGCGGCGTGCGTCCGCCTACGGTCTCGAGCAGGCGTCGAGGTTCGCGGGAACGCTCGCCGCGGGCGGGGTGGCGATCGTCTCGGGCGGAGCCCGCGGGATCGACGCGGCGGGACACCGGGCGGCGCTCCGCGCGGGCGGCCGCACCATCGCGGTGCTCGGCTCAGGGCTCGAGCGACCGTATCCGCCTGAGCATTCGCGGCTCTTCGATGCGATCGTCGAGGGCGGCGGCGGCGTCGCGAGCGAGTACCCGCTTGCGACCGATCCGCGGCCGGGGCTCTTTCCGAGACGGAATCGAATCGTGTCGGGGCTCTCGCTTGGCGTGCTCGTCGTCGAGGCGGCGCGGCGAAGCGGATCGCTCATCACGGCGCGCTTGGCGGTCGAGGAACACGGCCGCGAGGCGATGGCGATCCCGGGCCGGATCGACGCGGCGAACTCGGCCGGTTGCCTGCGAGCGATCCGCGAGGGCTGGGCGGCGATGGTGACGAGCGTGCC
>JBMSXH010000240.1:0-4604 GCA_049425445.1 Phycisphaerales bacterium
GCCTTCGATCCGCGCAACCAGATGAACCCCGGCAAGATCGCGGTGCCGGAGGGGGTCTCGCCGACGCTGCTCACGATCGAAGCGAGTTCGCGCGGCTCGCGCGACCGCGCGATCGAGCCTGCGCTTGCGGCCCGTCATGCCCATGCGATCCGCTGCAACGGCAACGCGGCGTGCCAGTCGATCGACCTCGAGCGGGCCATGTGCCCGTCGCCCAAGATCTCCCGCGATCCTCGGCATGGCCCCCGCGGTCGCGCGATCCTGATGCGCGAATGGATGCGCCGCGTGTCGCGGGAGGGATGGCGGGAGGCGTCGGAGTGGCGCGAGCCGTCGTGGTCAGCGTGGCCGATCCGCGTGTGGCGGCGGCTGGTGTCGAGGCGGGACTTCTCCCACGAGGTCCGCGAGGCGATGGACGGTTGCCTCTCCTGCAAGGCGTGCGCGGGGAGTTGTCCGGTCAAGGTGAGCGTGCCGGAGTTTCGCAGCGCGTTTCTCCACCACTACCACCGCCGCTATGCGCGATCGCTCGGCGATCGCCTCGTGGCGGGGCTCGAGGAGGCGCTGCCGAGGCTCGATCGGATGGGGGGGCTCGTCAACGCCGCGACCTCGCTCGTCTCGGTCGAGGCGCTGGTGCGTCTCGTGGCGGGGTTGGTGAATCCGCCGCGTCTGGCGCGGCCGTCGCTCGAGGATCGACTTCGCCCGCTCGGGGTCGCGATCGAGCCGATCGAATCGCTCGCGACGCTCCCGCATGACGAGTCCGGGCGCGAGGCGATCCTGCTCCAGGACGCCTTCAGCACCTACCTCGATCCACAGGCGACGGTGGGCGTGGTGCGCCTCCTGCAGTCGCTCGGCGTGCGTCCGCGCGTCGCGGCCTACTTCCCGAGCGGCAAGGGGCGCCATGTGAAGGGCGAACTGGGTCGCTTCGAGCGGATCGCCCGCGCGAACCTCGCCCGGCTCGAGTCGCTCGCGAGCAGCGGGCGGCCGATCGTCGGGATCGACCCGGCGACGACGCTCGTCTTCCGCGACGAACTTCCCAAGGCGCTGGGCCTCGCCGCGAGCGACGTGCCGAAGGTGCAGTTGCTCGCGGAGTGGCTCGATTCACGGCCCGATCTCTCGACGTCGGTGGGCGTGGGACCGTCTGACGCCGCGGCCATCCGCCTCTTCGCCCACTGCACGGCCCGGGCGATCGCGCCCGAGTCCACACGGCAGTGGCAGCGCGTCTTCGCGCGGTTCGGCTGCGATCTTTCGATCGAGCCGGTCGGCTGCTGCGGGATGGGCGGGGCGTGGGGTCACGAAGCGGCGAATGCCGCAGACTCGCTCGGCATCTTCGGCCTGAGCTGGGCCAGCCGGATGCCGCATGACGAGTCCGGGTGGGAGGCGCTGGCCTGCGAGGGCTTCAGTTGCCGGAGCCAGATCGAGCGGATCTGCAGCCGCAGGGTCAGGAGCCCGGCGGAAGTCCTGGCGGATCGGCTCCAATCGCGTGCGGACGGCTGATCGATCACCTTCGAAGCGGTGCCGACGCCGATAGAGTCAGCCCATGCCGGCGACCGACCGACCGCTCGAACGCACCTCGCGAACCACCGACGCGGTCTCGCCGCGGTTGCGGTGGCTGCTTCGGGTGGTGCTGGGTCTCTTCGCGCTGCTCGTCGTCAACAGCCTCGCGCTCGCGGCGGTGACGTTCGTCGAGTGGCGGACCGGTGCGGCGCTCCAAGGGCAGGCGTATCTCTGGAACGTGCTGCTGCACCTCTTCCTTGGGCTGCTGCTCGTGGTGCCGACGATCGCCTTCGGCATGCTCCACATGCTGAAGGCCCGCGGGCTTCCCAACCGCGATGCGGCTCGGGTCGGCTATGCGCTCTTCGCCGCGGCGATCGGCCTGCTCGCGACGGGCGTCCTGCTCATGGAGGTCGAGGTCGCCGGGATCGAACTCGGGGTGCGGCGTGCCGGAGGCCGAGAGGTCGTCTACTGGCTGCACGTCGCGCTGCCGGTCGTGGTCGCGTGGCTCTTCACGATCCACCGGCTCGCCGGACCGCGGATCCGCTGGAAGGTTGGGGGACGCTGGGCGATCGCGGGCGTGGTCTTCGCCGGCGCGATGCTCCTCTGGCACGTGGCCGATCGCACGAAGCCGCTCGACCCGACGATCGGCGAGGCGTCGGCGTGGCTCGATCCCTCGCTTGCCCGCACCGCGACCGGCGAGCCGCTGCCGCTTCGCACGCTGCAGATGAACGAGTACTGCCTCGAGTGCCACGAGGACACCTACCACCGCTGGGCGCAGTCGGTCCATGCGATGAGCTCGTTCAACAACCCCGCCTACGCCTTCAGCGTGCGCGAGACCCGTCGCCGCGCGCTCGAGCGCGAGCAGTCCAACGCCGATGCGAGGTTCTGCGCCGGCTGCCACGACCCGGTGCCGCTGCTCGCGGGCCTGATCGACGACCCTCGCTTCGACGATCCGCATCTCGATCCGCACGATCCGATTGGCGCGGCCAGCATCTCCTGCACCGTCTGCCACTCCGTGGTCGACGTGCGTGGCACGCGGGGCAATGCGGAGTTCACGGTCGAGGAGAGTCCGCAGTATCCGTTCACCTTCAGCGAGAGTCCGCTGCTCCGCTGGGTGAACCGCCAGCTCATCAAGGCGAAGCCGGCATTCCACAAGCAGACGTACCTGAAGCCCGAGATCCACCACTCGGGCGCCTTCTGCGCGACCTGCCACAAGGTCTTCCTGCCCGAGGAACTCAACGACTACCGCTGGCTTCCCGGCCAGAACCACTGGGACAGCTTCCGCCTGAGCGGCGTTTCCGGCCACGGCGTCGCGAGCTGGAACTACCCGGCGAAGGCCGAGACCGACTGCAACGGCTGCCACATGCCGCTGCGGACCCCCGGCGAGCCCGGCGTGCTGGCGGACTTCGGAGCGAAGGTGCGCGATGGCTCGGGGCTCGCCAAGGTGAAGGACCATCTCTTCCCCGGCGCGAATCCCGCGATCGCCTGCCTGAACGAACTCCCCGAGTGCCGCCAGATCGTCGAGGAGCTCGAGGCGTTCAACAAGGGTGCGATCCGGCTCGATCTCTTCGCCCTTCGAAGGGGCGGCGCGATCGACGGCGAACTTGTGGCGCCTCTTCGTCCCGAGGTGCCGGCGCTCGAGCCGGGCGAGCGGTATCTCCTCGAGGCGGTGGTGCGGACGCTTCGCCTCGGGCACGCGCTCACGCAGGGCACCGCCGACAGCAACGAACTCTGGCTCGAGGTCGTCTTGACCGATGGCACGGGACGCGTGCTCGGTCGCTCCGGCGGCATGGATGAATCGCGCGCGGTCGATCCGTGGAGCCGCTTCTACAACATCTTCATGCTCGATCGGGAGGGGTACCGGATCGATCGTCGCAATCCGCAGGACATCTTCACACCGCTCTACGACCACCAGATTCCGCCGGGCGCTGGCGACGTCACGCATCTGGCCTTCACGGTGCCTCCCGACGCGGTCTCGCCGATCACGATCGACGCGGCGGTGCGGTACCGCAAGTTCGACACGCACTACCTGCGGATGTTCACCGGCGACGCGGCGTGTTCGAACGATCTGCCGATCCTGACCCTCGCCGCCGACTCGCTTTCGCTGCCGATCGCGCCGCAGCCTCCGACGACGGTGATGGCCTCGTCGCTTCCCCCGACCTGGGAGCGGTATCAGGACTACGCGATCGGGCTTTTCCGACAGGGCGAGCGCCGCGGCGTCAAGGGTCCGCTCCGGCAGGCGGACGAAGCCTTCGCCGTGGTCGAGTCGATGGGACGAGCCGAGGGGGCGCTTGGCCTCGCTCGCACGGCGCTGCGCGAGGGGCGGATCGAGGACGCGGCTTCGGCGTTGCGTCGCGCCGCGAGCATGGATCCGCCGGCGCTTCCCTGGTCGATCGCGTGGTTCTCGGCGCTCGTCGATCGCGAGCGTGGCGAGTTCGACGCGGCGCTGGCGAATCTTCGGCGGCTCGCGGCGACCGACTTCGAGGAGGCCAGCGCGCGTGGCTTCGACTTCTCGAAGGACGATCGCCTGCTGCGGGCCCTCGCCGACACGCTGCTGCTCTCGGCCTCGCGCGGGGAGGACGGCACCGCTCGCGACGCCACGTTGGTGGAAGCGCGGCGGTGGGTGCGGGCGGCGCTGGATCTCGACGTCCAGAACTTCGAGAGCTGGTACGTGCTCGCCCAGATCGAGCAGGCTGCGGGCGACGAGTCGGCGGCCGCGGAGGCCCTCGCCGAGCATGCGAAGTACAAGCCCGACGACAACGCCCGCGACCGCGCGGTCGCCCTCGCCCGGCAGCGCTACCCGGCCGCGAACCACGCGGCGGAGCCCGTCGTCGTCGACGACCTGCAGCGGGTGGGCGCGTTCGGGCTCGAGGCTGCGACGCCGCAGACGACGGCGGCCGAGGCGAGCGAGGGACCGTCGCGGTGAGCGGCGAGGCCGGACGCGATCCCGAGATCCGCCAAGCGCTTCGGCGTTCGGCGTTCGTCTTCGTCGCGATGGTGCTGCTCGCTGTCGTGGGCTTGTGGTGGTCGAAGCGCCGGATGCCGCCGCCACCCGCCGATCCCACCCCGGTCGCGCCGGCGATCGAGCGAACGGCAAAGACCGGCGAGGCTCTTCC
>JBMSXH010000241.1:0-4602 GCA_049425445.1 Phycisphaerales bacterium
CCCCCCCCCCGACGCGAGCAGCGCGTCGACCCGGTCGAAGGCCTCGCGCCGCTCGGCGCCGTGGATGACGAGCGGCTCGGCGACGATGTCACGGACCGGCATGCGCGGGTTCAGCGAGGCGAACGGGTCCTGGAACACGATCTGGATCGAGCGGCGCAGCTGACGCAGCCGCTGCGGGGAGGCCGCGAGCACGTCCTCGCCCCGGAACTCCACGCTGCCCGAGGTCGGCTCGACGAGCCGCAGCACCGAGCGGCCGAACGTGGTCTTGCCGCAGCCCGACTCGCCGACCATCCCGAGCGTCTCGCGCTCGCGGACGTCGAGGTCGACGCCGTCGAGGGCGGAGCCCGTCCCGCCCTGCCGGCGGAACACGCCCTGGCGGACCGGGAACTCCTTCGTGAGGCCGCGGACGCGGAGGACCGGGTCGCTCATGCGGCACCCCCGGCGTCGGTCGCGCCGGCGGTCCGGGCCGCGAGCAGCGCCGGCCCGCGAAGCACGCTTCCGGGCGGAAGATCCGTCCGAGCGTACACCTCGCTGTCGATCCACTCGCCGCGATGCCGCATCGGACGAACCCGTCGCGGCGCACCCGCGTGCACGACAGGCTCTCGGGGAAGCGGAGGCACCGGTCGCCGTCGCTCCTCGCGTCTGGCCTCCATCACCGCCACTTCGATCGAACGATCCGGCGGTGGATAGCCGTACTGTCGAGCGAAGGCTTGTATGAACCGAGCGCGGAGACCATCGATCGGCAGAAGATCCAGTTCGATCGATTCGTCCTGCCCGTGGAGCCGCAGGTGCACGATCTTCCGCGCATCCGCCATCGAGTCTCTCGAGACTCCCTGCGCGACGAGGCTCGAGCAGGCTTCCGCGTCGATCTCGTCGGCGAGTTCGCCCAGGTCGTGCTCGATCTCGTCGAGCGTTCGAAGGATCGTGCGCTCGGCGCGGGTTGCGAGAGCCGCGTGTTCCAGTCCGACCGCGCTGAGCAGCCCCGCTTCGGCGGGGAAGGCGATCGTCCGCATGCCGAGGCGGTCGGCGATCGCGGCCGCGTGCTGACCCCCGGCGCCCCCGAAGGCGACCAGGGTGTGGTCCGCTGGCGAAAAGCCCTGACGGGTGGAGACGCTCTCGATCGCACCGGCCATGCGTTCGTCGGCGATGGCCAGCAGCCGGTCGAGCACGACGTCGGCGTCGAGAGGCTCGTCGAGGGTCTGCCCGAGGCGATCGAGCAGTCGCTCGAGAGCGGAGCGCGAGGCGTCCTCGAAGATGGGGACGCCGAACATCTCCTCGTCGAGGCGACCGAGCAGCAGATTCACATCGGTGACCGTCAATGGTCCGCCATGTCCGTAGCAGGCCGGTCCAGGGACCGCGCCGGCACTCTCCGGACCCACGGTCAGGCGTCCCTCGTCGTCGCAGTCGCAGATCGATCCTCCGCCCGCGGCGACCGTCTCGATCGCCACGCAGGGCGACGTCAGCCGAACGTCGCCGACCTGAGTTCTGCTCGAGACCGGAAGCGATCCGTCGACGCGAACCACATCGGTGCTCGTTCCCCCCATGTCGAAGCCGAGCGACGCGCCGAGCCCAAGCCCCTCCGCGATCGCGCGGACCCCCATGGCGCCAGCGGCGGGGCCGCTGAGCAGGCTTTCGACGGGGAGGTAGCGAGCGGCGTTCGTCAGTCGTCCATCGCTCGTCATCGCGAGGATCGAGATGCGTTCGTGCGGCCGAACGATCTCGCGAAGGAAGTCGCGAATGACCGCATCGAGCGACGCGTCCACCGAGGCGGCCTGCGTGCGCTCGAGGAACCCGGCCTGACGGGAGAGGTCGCTCGAGCAGATCACCCTCGAGAAGCCGCGCGAGGCGAGTCTCGCCGCGACCTCGTGCTCCATGCTCGGCGACCGATGCGCGTGCAGCACCGCCACCGCGGCGGTGTCGAAGCCTGCGGCACGCGCCTCGACGATTCCGCGATCGAGTTCGGCGAGATCGAGCGGCCGCACCGTGGCCCCCTCGGCGTCAAGTCGCCCGGGGATCGCAAACACGCGTTCCGGCAGCGGCCTTCGCGGCGCGATCTCGAGCGAGAAGAGATCGCCTCGCGTCTGATCGCCGATCGCGAGCAGATCCTCGAAGCCCTGCGTGATGAAGAGCGCCACGCGGCCGATGCGCCGCTCGAGCAGCGCGTTGGTGCCGCGGGTGGTCGCCAGTCGCATTTCGACTTCGCCCCCGATCGAATCGGGACTCTGCGAGGTGGCGATCGCAAGCGCCAGGCGAGGCGCAGAGCATCCGGGATCGATCTCGACGAGCCGAGGCGGATGGCGGCGCCAGACTTCGGGGAGTTCGTCGAGTTCGATCATCCCGCCATCGGTGGCGGCGAGTATCCGCCCGGCTCCGAGGCCGTCGGAGATCCGGGCTCCCAGCAACACGTTGGTCGGTGGAGGAGGATCGATCTTCAGTCGGAATCGGCGGGATGAACCGTCCGCCACCGACTCGAGCACGCCCCGAAGCCGGCCGCTGCTCAGGACCTTGATGCGCCGACGTGACCCATCCGGCGCGACCGCGACGCAGTCCGTGAAGGTGCCGCCAGTATCGATCGCGATCTTCCACGGGGGCGGGAACACGCCGTTCGGCGTCGGCTCCGGGCGAGAATCGGCGGCGGTGGGCACCTGCGAAGCGTACCGACCCGAACTTGGGGACCTCGTCCACGATCTTGGAGATCCGCGTGCCGCGAGATGCCGATCCTCCCAAGGGGCATCCGGTCCTATTCTTGCCCTTGTCCGCCGCTCTGGAGTTCACGATGAAGCCGATGGTCACCGTGCTCAAGTTCGCCGCGATTCCGATGCTGCTCGTCGGCTACGTGGCCTTCATGGGGTCCAACCGCTACTGCCCGACGTGCGAAGCGATGGTCGACTGGGCGACGGGACGTCCCGCCGCCTCCATCGTGCCGGTGTCTGCGCCCGCCTCGACGGATGCATCGCCGAAGGCGGCCCCGGGAAACGCTTCGCAAGCGGTCCCCGGCGAGCCGGTTCGCGACGCGGGACCGATTCATCGCCTGACGCTTCCGAGCATCGACGGAGGCTCGATCAGCCTCGGCGACTTTGCCGGAAAGCCGATGTTGATCGAGGTGTGGGCGACGTGGTGCGGTCCCTGCGTGAAGCTTCGATCGATGCTCAAGGCCGCCTCGCCGCGCCTCTCCGAGTTCGGAACCATCGTCGCGGTCTCGGTCGATCAGGGCGGCGCTGCTGCGGTGTCGAGGCATCTCGCGAGCAATCCGAGCCCATTCGTCGAGGTGCTCTCGACGCCCGAGTTCCGCGCCGCCCTTGCGCCGCACAATCCGGGCAACACCATTCCGAAGCTCGTCTACGTCGATGCCGCGGGCAACGTCGCCGGCATCGAACTCGGCGGCGGCGACCCGAAGTGGATCGAGAAGCGGCTCGAGGCGCTTCGCTGAAGCCTCTTGACTCGGAGCGTGCGGGGACGGAGCGCGTTCAGTACCGCCGAAGCACGCCGATCACGACGCCCTGAACGCTGCACTCGCGAACGATGATCGGCTTGAACTCGGGATTGGCGGGCTGGAGCCGGATCGATCCGTCCTTCTCCCGGAAGAAGGTCTTGAGCGTGGTCTCCCCACCGGGGAGCAGCGCCACGACCCGCTCGCCGTTTCGCGCCGTCGATCGCTTCTCGACGATCACGTAGTCGCCGTCGAGGATCCCCTCGTCGCGCATCGACTCGCCATCGACCTGCAGGGCGAACGTGGTGCCACGCTGGCCGCGGCGCGGGCCGAAGACCTCCTCGAGGCTGAGCGAGTCCTCGGTCTCGAATCGCTCGATCGGATGGCCCGCGGCGATGCGTCCCACGAGCGGAAGCGGAGACGCCCGGCGCTCTCCAGGGAGCACCACCTCATCGCACATCGATAAGGAGCGGGCTCGATTCGGATCTCGCTTGAGGACGCCCTTGCGTTCGAGCGCCTTGACGTGCTCGAACACCGTGACCTTGCTGACGCCGAGCGCGTCGGCGAGCTCCTGCATCGTCGGGGAAAAGCCGCGTTGATCGCGCGACTCCTGGATCAACTGCAGAATCCGAAGCTGCTTGGGCGTGACGTTCGCTTCCATGACCAATCTCCGATCGGGACGAACAGAAGGCGGTGCGAGAGGGGGCCGCAGCGGGGCGGTTGACGGCGAACTCGGCGGCGATCGCCTCGGCGACGGGATCGCCGGGCCGCCATCGAATGACGGGAACCCGGAGCCTCGAATCGGTCGAGGCCGGGCTGCGGGTGGCGATGGGGTCGTCGAACGACGTCGGCTTGAGATGCACTCGGCGAACGCCAAGCCATCGGTCCGGGGCCGCCGTCGGGAGCGATGCGACCCGCGAAGCCGGCGTGGCCACGGAGGCCGCGGAGTCCTCCGGGGTGTGTGGGCAACCGCCGAGGCGATCCGCCACGGCGTCGAGGCACGCGGCCAGCGGGCGACCGACAAGGAACTCCATCACGAGGTGCAGCGCGGAGACGAGGCGAGCGAGGGGGGCCAGCGCGACGCGGTCCGGGCTCGTCGGTGCCTCAATCCCGGGGAGCGAAGCGTCGGTGTCCCCGGTCACGATGAGAATCGCACCCGAAGAGCCGCCATA
>JBMSXH010000242.1:0-4581 GCA_049425445.1 Phycisphaerales bacterium
GGCCCGCACGGTCGCGGCTTGGATCTATCGCCGCTACGAGCGCGACATCGCCTGAACCGCGCGCAAACGATCACTCGTCAGCGAGTGCGGATCGCTCGAAGTCGCCGTTGGCGATCCTGCCGTCCCTCGCCGCCTCACTCGAACCCCGCGCTGAGCAGGCTCGCAAGGTCGGCGCGGCCTCCTCCAAGGGTGGGCGGCGTGCCGCCTCAGCGCCCGCGACGCTCGTTCGCGAGACGCTGCAGCGCGCTCGGCGCCCGATCGTTGCCGGGCTTCGCCGGCGGGTCGGCGCGCTGCCCCTGCGGGGTTGCGTCGGGGCACGCTCCCCAGGAGCCGAGCAGCGCCGCCAGATCGCCGCCGTCGACCACGCCGAAGCCGTCGACCTGATCGGCTCGAGCGGACGAGCCCCATCTCGACATCAGCACGGCGAGATCCTCGCCGTCGACGGACCGATCGAAGTTGAGGTCGCCGGGGCAGGAGCTCTTCGCGTCGCTCAGCAGGAACGTGAAGATCTGATAGCTCGGATCCGGGAAGCGCGCTCCCTTGTACTCGACGGTCGGCGCTCCGAGGGGCTTCGCGACGGAGTGGCAGTCCGTGCAGTTCATGCTCATCGGCTCGACGACCGAACCGTCGCACTTCGGCAGCGAGATGAAGTCGTAGTACTGCGTGTACGTCTCCATCGTGACGTTGGTCATGTACAGCGTGTTGACGGTGTTCGTCTCCAGCGGCGGGATGCAGGCCGGTCCCGTCGGGTCGGGCTGGATCGTGTTGAGCAGCCGGTAGTACTTCCACGGCGCGGGAAGCGCCGCGCGATACTCGTCGTTGATCGCCTCGACGTCGGCGGGCGTCGTCATCTCGGGAATCCGCGAGATGTTCACCGCCCGGGTGGGATCGGCGTCGCACACGTCGGGCAGCTGGCCCTCGGCCGGCGCAAACGGCGGACAGTCGGTCTGCCCGCTGGGGTCGGCGGGCGTGCACTCCGCGGCGTTGCACGTGTAGCCCTCCGCGTAGGGCGGGGGGCATGAGGAGGCGGAGCCCGGATTGAAGGAAGGCGTCCCGTTCGGGTTGCCCGGCAGCATGTCCACGTTGTCGACCTGCTCGAAGGTGGCCCAGAACCAGCTCGCCCCCGTGCTGGGCGTCAGCTGAAGCACATGCAGCCCGACCAGCCCGACCGTGACCGGTCCGCAGGGCGGATCGGCGTCGGAGATGTTGCTCGCGAAGTAGACCTCCTGCATGAAGAAGCGCCCGCTGGCGATCTCCGCCTCGTCGAGCTGCTTCCACGACACCTTCAACTCGATCGCACCCTGTCGGGCCCAGTCCGGCAGATCGACCGGCGGGTCGAAGTCGCTCGGGGCGCCGCTCTTGGGGAAGCCCTTGAACTCTCCGCCGGGCTGGAAGGCGGCGTACTGGTTCACCGCGTCGTAGTAGCCGTTCTGCGAGATGTACTCGAACTCGGATCGGTTCAGGAAGATCTGGTAGAGGACGTATCGCCCGTTCTGATCGAGCACGGGGCGCCCGCTGAACGCCTCGTCGAACTCGTCGCCGAGATCGGGATTGTCGCTCTTGGACAGCGCCCCGAGCAGCGGAAGCGTCGGCCCGCCGTCGTCGGGCGTGTACATCGGCGTCGAATACGTCGGCATGTCCCACGAACCCGGCGAGGCGCCGCCTTCAAGCAGCAGCTGATCCTTCTGCATCCACTGGAGGAACGCCGGACGTCCGCCGGGAAGATCGCAGATGGTGACGCCGGTATCCGGCTCTCCCGGCGAGCCGCCTTGAAGCTGCGGCCAGTTCAGCGCGATGAAGCCATCCCACGCGAATCGGGCCCAGCTTGCGGGATCGGACGTGTCGGCCGCCTCCGCCGGATAGATCCACGCCTGCGAGGCTGGATTGCATGGATCGACGCTCTGGGCGAACGAAGGCGTGGCGGCAAGGCCGACGGCGACCATGGACCTGAGCAGCATCGGACTCCCTTCAGCAGGCTTGGACCCGACCTCCATGCGGAATCGGCATGCTCCCCCCGCGACCACGCGGAGCGGAAACGTGCCTGAGCCGGGTGGTTTCTCGATCCTCCCAACATAGCCCCGAACCTGAGGGATCCAAGCCCGATGGATCCAAACCCAATGGACCCAAGCCCGACGGATCCAGGTCCGATCGACCCACGCCCGATAGCACTCCGGCGTTCCTGGGCTCACCGAGGTCCGGCCCGCGAAAAGCCGCGAAGGCAATTGGGGGCTGATTCCTCGAACCGGACGTCCTCGCGGGCTCATAGGCTCGCGTCATGAGCCGGAATCCTCGAGTCGCCGTCGCACCGACCCTCGCCATCCTTGCGATCTGCCTGTTCGCAGGGTGCGCTTCGACCTCGCACGGCACCAGGGCTGCAGCCCCGACTTCGTCGGATCAGGCCGACACGGTGGTTGCGGTGCAGCCACACGAGACCGTCACCGTGATCTTCTCGAACACCCCGTCCCGCATCTGGATCGGCAAGCGGGAGGGAACGCCCGGCGTCGTGCTCGTCGAACGTTGGCCCCGGGGAACCTCCGGACCGCTTCCGCTGGTGAGGATCTCCCGCGGCGAGTCGTGGACCAGCGCCGACGCCGCCTCGTTGGACCGCGTGGTCTTCTCGTGCGAAGGAGACGAATCGACCGAGGTGCTTCTGAGGTCCACGTCACCGGATTCGATCGACGAGATCGTTCGACGCCGCTCGTGACGACGATGCCTTCGCGTCGTCCTCAACAACGCTGAACGCGCTCCGCGCGAGGCGGCGGGACCGGCGGTCTCGTCCAGGCTCGTCCCGGAAGGTGCGGTCCCCCGCCGCGCTCTCCGACACGCTCACCCGACCCACGCGGCGAGCAGGATCGCAAGATCCGTGCCGTTCACCTGCCCACTGGCGTCGAGATCCGCGGGACAGCCTTCGCACGCGCCCCACGCCGCGAGCAGGATCGCCAGGTCGGCGCCATTGACGGTGCCGTTGCCGTCGAGGTCGGGCGACGCCTCGACCGGCACGAACTCGAGCACGAAGTCGTCGAGTTCGATGGTCGAGTCGATCGAGTCGCCGCCGCCGAAGAGCTCGATCCACAGCGTCGCGGTTCGGCCGTGGAATGCCGCGGGCACGAGCGTCGAGCGTTCGCTGAACGCCGGATCGAGATCCTCGACCGCCCAGAGCGCGTCCGGCAGTTCGACGGGCGCCTCGTCCTCGGAACGCTCGAGCGCCGCCACGAGAAAGTCGTTCGTCGAGTTGGTCGCCGTTCGCCTCGCGGCGAAGCGCAGTCGCAGCGCCTGACCGGGCGGCGGCGTCGGAAGGAACATGCGATTGTGCACCAGCACCGAGCGCGACGCGTTCAGGCGGGCGAACCACGCCGAGCCCGACTGCACGAGGTTTGCCCCCACACCGCCGTGATACGCCCATCCGGCGCGGCTTCCTTGCGTGAAGCCTCCGTTCTCGAGCAGCGGCGCCGAGGCCGGATCGGGATCGACCCCCGGCGGAATCGTCGGGCGCTCGCCGCCGCCGATCGTCGAGCGATTGAAGCCGACCACGTCGAAGCCGCCCGGCCACCACGTGTTCCGCATGGTGTTGGTGATCGACTGCTCGCCGTTGGAGGGGTTCGGCGAGAGGTCGATCGTGCCGAAGTACCAGAGGTGCACGTCGAAGTGGGAGAACGGGTACGCGCAGCAGTTGAGCACGCTCTCGGAGAGCTGCACCTCGAAGGTGTTCGCGATCGGAATGCCGTCGAAGTCGAGGCCGTTGAAGATCCCGCCTCCGTCGGCCCGCCAGTAGTTGTCGGCCCAGGCGACGTTGCTCCACCGCACCGGCATCGGATCGCCCCAGTCCAGGTCGTAGCGGGCATCGAGGGTGCCGTTGACCGGATGCGCGTCGAGCGAGGTCATCTGTTCGACCGGCAGCCCCGCGAGCGCGAGGCGACGGATCGCCTCGCTGTTGACGATCGCGCCGCGGCTGTGCCCGATGAAGTGGACCGTACGGCCCGCGATGAGGTCGCTCGGCCCGGCGCCGGGCTCGGCGTACGCCGCATCGCGCAGCATCGCCTGCATGGCGTCGCCCGCGGCCTGCGCGTAGTTCCAGTTCGGGCCCTCGTCGATGAACTCCGAGTCCTCGACCCAGTTGAAGATCACCACGATGTTCGCGCTCGAGCCGTTCCCGCCGCCGTCGGGGTCGCGGGTCAAGACGCCGCTTGGTCCCGTGTAGCGGTAGACCGCGCCGTCGCCACCGGCGCGGGCCAGGATCTCCGTCGCCATGCGTTCACCCCAGGCGCCCTTGCCGGTCGCCGCGAAGCCGTGGGAGATGATGGTCGTGGTGGGCGCGGCGGCGGCGATCGCTTCGCGTGCTGGCGCCTCGATCGCGAGGCCCGGCCGAGGCGGGGCGGCGACGAGCGAGGCGGCGAGCAGGCTGATGGTCAGCAAGGGCATGGCGAGAGCGTACGTCGGGAACGCCTCGATACCGCGCGGCGAGCGGTCGGGTTCGTGGAAGTGCGCCACGATTGCGCGGCTATCCGGACCGTGGACGGGATGCTCGCGGAGCACCGTCGCCGTGGGCGCGACACACCTTCGAACTCGGCAGGCGAGACGCCC